>JBFYPS010000244.1:0-8784 GCA_041303135.1 Crocinitomicaceae bacterium
GAAAAAAGCGCAATATCCATTCCGTCGTATCGTCTGTCGTTGTTTCGATTAAGTCGATGAGCAATGTTCCATCTCAACTGATTCAAAATTTCTCCCGTATCAAATAATCCTTTTCCAATTATTTCATCTAAAGATTGCATTCCAAAAATACTTAACATCGCTCCAGAAACTCCATGACCAGTGCAATCTGCCAATGCGAAAAATCTTAAATCGACGTCATTTTTTATGACACTTTTCGACCAATAAAAATCCCCACCGACCAAATCCTTGGATTGAAAAAACAACCTAAATTTCCCAAAAAAAGCACTCAGCTCTTTGGAATTAGACATCAAACTTTGCTGAATATCTTTGGCATAACGCATTCCCTGTGAAATTTCATCATGTTTCAATAGCAGTTCGTCATTTTTCTCTTTTAAAGTCTTCGTTCGGCGTGCCACCCTGTCTTCTAAAAAACGAAAATCATTGTTGATTTTATTACTTAATTTCAAAAAGTGAATCATCAATTTTCCAAATTCATTTTTGGGAACATTAAGCTTTAAAATTTCTGTATCTTCATAATTGCTTTTGATATACTTCTCCATTGTTTTTTGCAATAAAATAATAGACTTACTCAGTTTTTTAGAGAAGTAAACTGACAAAACAATGGCTACCACTAAAATTGAAATATAAATTATGATGTTAAATTTTTGAATTTTCTGAGAATGCACCAAATTGAAATTCAACAAAGTAATTCTCGTTTGTCGCAACAATTGCAATTTCTTTTTATTTTCAACTTTCCATTCGCTATATAAATTTGGATTCATTGTAAATACCTTTTCTACAGATTTTGAATACGTTGAAAAATACTTTTCATATTGATACATTTCTGTCGGAAAATCTGCTTCTTTGCTCCACTGTTGAATCGCTAGATGAATTTTATCTGCATACATTACATTTTTACGCAATAAAAAATCTTTTTCATCTCTACGAATACTTAGTACTTTTTCAATATTTACACTTGGATTTTTTTCCAATTTGTGTGCAATTTTTCTCATTGCTCCAATTGACCCTGAATCTTTGAATCCCGCAGCGGAAAGTGCTGCAATCATTTGATATTCAAAATTTGATAATCTTGAAATGTCGTCCAAATATTGGTGGTCAATTTCATCATTCATTAAACCACTTTTGACAATATCGTTTCCCAAAGTTTTATTTGCTTTAAAATTATGTCGCTTCCAAAATAATTTTAGGTGTTTTTTAGTCGATACTTTGTTATCTGAAAGATAATCCCAAGAACTTGGATTTGTTACCCAAAAATTGATCTTATTGGAATGAGAAATTAAATCTTGTGTCAATTGGTCAACTTGTTGCAAATGAATTTGATATTCTGAAATTTCTTGTAGTTGGAAATTATTAAATGTCCCAATAATTAATAAAACACCACAAAAAACACCAAAAATTGACAAAAATAATTTTCTCATAATTTAAAAGTCCTTTCGCAAAGGTCTTCAATGCAAGTCAAGGCAGTTTTATCCAAATATCAATCCTATATTAAGTTTTAAATGAATATTTATTTTAAATTTCATCTCAAAATTCTTTAAATTAACCATATTCCCTATTTTTGAAATCAAATTACCATTTCGATGTACAAAACAATTGACAATTCTGATATTTCATTTTTTAAAAATCTATTGGGTGATAGATGTTTCACTGAATCTGAAATCCGACTAGAATACGGTCACGATGAAACGGAAGATTTACAATTCTTTCCAGATTTGGTGCTTAAACCTACTTCAGTAGAAGAAGTTTCAGCAATTCTAAAATATTGTTTTGAAAATACGATTGTTGTCACGCCTTCTGGTGCAAGAACGGGATTAAGTGGTGGCGCTTTACCCATTGAAAAAGGCATTGCACTTTCGATGGAAAAATTCAATAAAATCATTGAAATTGATGAAAAAAATCATCAAGTAACAACCGAACCTGGCGTAATTACGCAAGTTTTGCAAGATGCTGTTAGAACTAAAGGTTTATTCTACCCGCCAGATCCAGCAAGTAAAGGAAGTTGTTTCATTGGTGGAAATGTTTCTGAAAATTCCGGAGGACCCAAAGCGGTAAAATATGGCGTGACGAAAGATTATGTTTTGAATCTAGAGGTCGTTTTGCCAAATGGTGAAATTATTTGGACGGGTGCAAATGTCTTGAAAAACGCAACAGGATATAATTTGACACAATTAATTGTTGGAAGTGAAGGAACTTTGGGAGTGATTACCAAAATTGTAATGCGATTGATTCCACATCCAACAACAGATTTATTGATGCTCGTACCTTTTTTCGATGCTCAAAAAGCTTGTGAAGCTGTTGCGGCCATTTTTCAAGCAGGAATTACACCAAGTGGATTGGAATTCATGGAACGCGACGCTTTGTTATGGACCTTGCCATACGAACCTGATACCATTATTGAAGTAAAAGACAATCACGCCGCCCATCTATTGATTGAAGTTGACGGTTTTGACGCAGAACAATTGATGCTCGATTGTGAAAAGATTTTAGGTGTGTTGGAAAAATTTGAAACTGACGAAGTTTTATTTGCTGACAGTCAAGCACAAAAGGAACAACTTTGGAAATTGCGCAGAAAAGTTGGTGAAGCGGTGAAATCTCATTCTATTTATAAGGAGGAAGATACAGTTGTACCAAGATTTGAGCTTCCTAATTTATTGTCAGCTGTGAAAAGAATTGGAAATCAATATGGATTTCAATCGGTTTGCTACGGTCACGCGGGCGATGGAAACTTACATATCAATATTATCAAAGGTGATTTATCAGATCATTTTTGGGACAATGAACTTTCAGGTGCAATCTCCGAACTTTTCAAAGAAGTAATTGCTATGGGAGGAACAATCTCTGGCGAGCATGGAATAGGATTGGTTCAAAAACAATACATGCCATTGGCGTTCAATGAAGTTCAATTGAATTTGATGCGCAATATCAAATTGGTTTTTGATCCAAAATTGATATTGAATCCTGGAAAGATTTTTTAGAAAAATATTACTGCAAAGAAAAACCCCGAGACATTCAATTTCGGGGTTTTAAATTTATTTCAAATTCGAATCAAAGTTTCATAATCATAAAATCGGTTCTACGATTGATCGCTCTGCTTGATTCATCTTTGTTTGGCACTTTTGGTTTCGTTTCACCAAATCCTTGAGAAGTCATTCTTGTTCCTTGAATTCCTTGTTTCTCCAAGAATTTTTTCACTTCATTGGCACGTTCCTTAGACAAATTCATATTTTGTACATCATCACCAATATCATCTGTATGACCTTGTACCATGATTGTAATCGTTGGATTTTCTTTTAAGAATCTGGCAAATTGTTTCAAAATAAATTCTGATTTTGGTGTCAATGCATAAGAATTTGTAGCAAACAAAATGTCATTTATTGTATATGCAGCGCCTTCTTTCAATTCTCTTACAGACAAATCATTTCCTTTAATAGTCGTTGTTTTTTTGATTTCTTCTTTAGTAATCAATTTAGAATCAAATGCATGACCTTCTTTTTTTACCGTCACCATAACATCTTGGGCAACATTTGTTTTCACAACTGCAGCATATTTTCCATCATCGCCATTCACTTTAACGGTTTCAACTTTGTCTGAATTTCCATAAGCGATTTCAATGGTTGCATTTTTTACAGGTTCTCCATTTTCATCTTTCAAATCACCCTTCACGATTGCAACCGCTTGCGGACGAGCTTCTTTGTATAATTCAAAAGCATAGATATTCCAATTTCCTCCATAGCGAGAAGAATAATAAGCCAAATTTCCATCTGTAGAAACGAAAATTCCTATTTCATCTTCTGCTGTATTAATTGGATAACCGATATTTTTTGGTTTCGACCATTTTCCATCTTCTTTTCTGATATAGAAAATATCTAATCCTCCAACACCTTTTCTAGTTTCAGTTGAAGAAGAAACGAAATACAAGGTTTCACTGTCTTGGTGCAAAAATGGACTTTTGTCTTTTCCTGGAGTGTTGATTTCAGCAAAAGGTCTTCCAGCACCCCATTTTCCTTTTGAATCACGTTGCGCCACCCAAATATCGTTGTCTTGTGTTGCGTCGGCACCACTTCGTAGCGTTGTGTAATACAAAGTGTTACCATCAGCTGAAAGCGTTGGTTGTGCGTCCCAACCTCTTGGTGAATTAATTCCTGGTCCCATATTTTCCAAAGGCGTCCATTTGAAATCATTTCCTCCTTCTCCACTTCTTTCAAATCTGGTAATATATAAATCGCAATTTCTATATTTCTGCGCATCTACCATTTCATCCTTACAAGCGCAAAGAATCATTTCTTTATTATCAACAGACATTGTAGCCGCACCGTAACTTGGATAAGTTCCATCATTGAAAGGATTCTCAAAAGGTTTTCCACCATCAAAATTAGGACCGTCAGTTTTAGTTCTTTGAGAATAAGTAAATTCTTCCACAATATTTGAAATTACATCTCCTTTATTTTTTCTATCAATTTTACGCGTATAAAACATCAATTCATTATCAGGAGAAATCATTGGAAAATACTCGTCCCAACTTGTTGAACTAACATTCGCAACCATAATTGGGCTAAATGGAACTGCTTTGGTCAATAATTCTTGTTCTCCTTCCAATTCTTTTAAAACACTTTGAACATCGGCTAATTTTTTAGAGAAATCTTCGGGATATCTCTCTTGATTATCACTTTTATATTCTGCAAACTTTTTAAAATATTCGATGGCCTCTGTTTTGTTTCCCTTGGAATATTGAATCACTCCAATATAATAGGAACAATTTGCATGATAATCAGAACAATAACTCAATGCTTGCCTAAACATTTCATCCGCCTTTACCATACTCTTGTCGCCAACAGCAGGATTTGGGTTTTGATCATAATATTTCATTCCCTGTTTGTAAGCAAACATTCCATATTCGTAGTATGCCATTGCATTATCAGGGGCAGCAGCGATGGCTTCATTGAAATTGATAACTGCTGTCTTTGCGTCAGAAGTATTTTTAGCAGTTTCTATTAATTTTAAAACTTTTTTTGCTGGAGGTAAACAAGATTCATCCTCAACCTGTGCAAAAATGGGTGCTATTGTAAATGTAATTAATACGAATGCAAAGTAATTTTTTATCATGATCAGTTTTTTATTCCTTGTTTTGGTAGCTTTTAGTCAAAAGTCATACCCAATTTTTTCATAGCGTTAAATTACTGCTTTTGTTACAGAAACATTTTGAGAAAATCTTTTAATTTTCAACATTCAAACCTTTAAAAATAAATTGAAAAATATTTTGTAAAAAAAAGAGGTTAATTTATTTCCCTATATTCGCAACATGGACGAAATCTTTATGCAAAGATGTATTGATTTGGCGCTGTTGGGTGGTGTGGAAGTTGCACCAAATCCAATGGTGGGCGCTGTTATTGTCTGTGAAGGCAAAATAATTGGTGAAGGTTATCATCAAAAATACGGAGAAGCACACGCAGAAGTGAAAGCAATCAATTCTGTGAAAGACAAATCATTGTTATCCAATTCTACTATATACGTGAGTTTAGAACCTTGTGCACATACAGGAAAAACACCACCTTGTGCCGATCTCCTGGTTCGTTCAAATTTCAAACGTGTGGTTATTGGTTGCCAAGATCCATTTCCTGAAGTGGCTGGCAAAGGCATCAAAAAAATCAAAAAAGCAAATATCGATGTGACTGTGGGTGTTTTGGAATCGCAATGTTTGAAACTAAACAAAAGATTTTTCACTTTTCACCAAAAGGAACGACCTTATATCATATTAAAATGGGCTCAAACGGCTGATGGATTTATTGATTCTGTCAGAAATGAAACCACTCGAAAAATCAATTGGATTTCTGCTCCCGAAACACAATCGTTGGTGCATCAATGGCGCAGCGAAGAACAAGCCATCTTAGTTGGTTGGAAAACAGTTGAATTTGACAATCCAAGTTTGACAGTACGTGAAGTAACTGGTCAAAATCCACTTCGAGTGATTATTGATAGTCAACTCAGAATGCCTAAAGAGTCCAACATTTACAGCGACAACGGAAAAACATTGGTTCTAAATCGCATCAAAAGTGAAACTGTAGGCAACGTCGAATTTGTGAAATTGACGAATTTGGATACTGATAACATCTTAAAAGCATTGTATGAACGAAATATACTTTCTGTGTTTGTGGAAGGCGGAAGTCGCACCATTCAGCATTTTTTAGTTGACAATGTGTGGGATGAAGCGCGTGTAATTGTCGGAAATTCAAATTTCAACGAAGGAATCAAGGCACCCAGAATTACAGCAATACCATCGCACTCTTTCAATTTTTCGACAGACAAAATTTACCAATATTTTCGTTAATGATTCCATTGATTATCGGGATTTTATCCTCTGCATTTATATTTATCTTGTTCAGACTTTTTCCGAAATATGGAATTGATACTTTTCAAGCCATCGTTTTCAATTATTTTACAGCATTAACTTGTGGATTTTTACTTTATGGCAAAGATTTCAAACAAGAAGCAATTGATAATCCTTCATGGTTTCCGTTCGCAATTTTAAGTGGATTCTTGTTAATCGCTTTATTTCTTGCCATTGGAATCAGTTCACAAAAAAACGGAATGGCCATCACTTCAGTATCCGTCAAAATGAGCATGGCGATGACGATGTGCTTAATGATTTTTGCCTACAATGAATCGCTTTCTCTTTTCAAGATTCTGGGAATTATTTTTGCCATTATAGGCGTTTTAGCGATGTCTTGGCCAAGCAAGATAGGAAATGAAACGAAAGAAAAAACAGTATTATGGCTGTTAATCGTTTTATTTCTCGGAAGCGGAATTTTGGATTTTTTACTGAATTACGTGCAAAATTATCACCAAAAATTCATTCCTTCCTCTCTATTTAGTGCCGTTTCCTTTGGAATTGCTGGTCTTTTTGGTTTGTCAGTGTTAGTGGTTGATTTGATTCGCAAAAAACGCACTTTCGCTTTCAAAAATATTATGGCAGGAATTTGCTTAGGAATCCCCAATTACTTTTCAATATATTTGTTGCTTCTCTCCTATTCCACCACCGGTTGGAATGATTCCACAGTTTTGGCGATTTGCAATGTATCAGTCGTTTTACTCGCAGCAATTATTGGATTTTTAGGATTTAAAGAAAACTTCAATAAATTAAAAATTATTGGTTTAACAGCTTCAATTGCTGCGATTATTTTACTTTATCTAGCTTCTTTAAAATAAATGAAACCGCAAACGCCATACATTCCCTCTTTCTTAGAAGCCAAAGCCAAAATGGAAGCTTGGTGTGCGTATCAAGAACGTTGTCAGTTTGAAGTTGACCAAAAATTATTCACTTGGAAATTCAACGAAACTGAACGCAGTCAAATCATTGCGGATTTAATTTCAAACAGATTCATTGACGAAGAGCGTTTTGCAAGAGCTTTTGTTTCTGGGAAATTCAGAATCAAACATTGGGGTAGAAATAAAATCAAGCAACATCTGAAACAAAAGCGAATTTCAGATTATTCTATCAAAAAAGGAATGCAAGAAATTGATCCTGATGAATATTGGACCACTTTGAAAAGATTGGCTGAACGCAAAATGAAAGAAAAAAAAGCCAAGGAAGAAAATTGGCAAATTCAAACCAGAACACAACGCTATTTGGCTTCGAAAGGTTATGAATTTGATTTGATTTTGGATGCGATGAAGGAAATTGAAAAATAAAAATCAATTTTTACAGGATAAATAATTCGACCCTTTCAAACAACTATTCAACCAAAAATGCGTTAATATTTGTTATGTGTGATTTATCTCGCTCAATCATATAATTGATTTTAATTTTAATCCTTATTTTAGTACCCAAAACTAGAAAAGTGCCAAAAAGTGTTGTAATTATTCCCACTTACAATGAAAGTGAAAATGTAGAAAAGATGATTCATCAAGTGATGAACTATCCTGAGCAATTTCACATTTTGATTGTCGACGATGGTTCTCCTGACGGAACAGCCTCCATTGTTGAGCGACTTCAAGAAACGTACAAAGAAAGATTACACATAGAAAAACGCGCTGGAAAACAAGGACTCGGAACTGCTTACATCCACGGATTCAAATGGTCGTTGAAAAACGGCTACGAATATGTTTTCGAAATGGACTGCGATTTTTCCCACAATCCTGACGATTTAGCCAGACTTTTGAACGCCATCGACGGTGGAAAAGGTCAATTGAGCATCGGTTCGAGGTATTGCAAAGGCGGAAAAGTTTCCAATTGGCCTTTTGATCGCATTCTCATGTCATACTTCGCATCCATTTATGTGCGCATGATTTTGTGGATTGGCATCAAGGACACTACAGCAGGATTTATTTGCTACCACCGAAGCGTACTAGAAAAAGTGCAACTTGACAACATTCCCTTCAAAGGTTATGCTTTTCAAATCTGCATGAAATATGCTGCAAAAAAACATGGATTTAAAATCATTGAAGTGCCAATCACTTTTGTTGACAGACTTTATGGTGAATCTAAAATGAGTTCTGGTATTTTCAAAGAAGCTTTTTTTGGTGTTTGGTCGATGTTGCGCATGAAATTGTAAAATTCAAATATATCTAAATCAATTATTTATGAAATCAAAATTACTGAAAGGTGCCAAAGTTTTCAACGAAGGAAAATCATTTTTCGCAGATGTTTTGATTGAAAACGAAAGAATTGCACGAATTGATGCAAACATTTCTGCTTCTGAAAATATGGAAGTAATTGATTTAGAAGGAAAATGGTTGCTACCAGGT
>JBFYPS010000245.1:0-3389 GCA_041303135.1 Crocinitomicaceae bacterium
CTTTTCGTCAAAAACGACTCCAGACAACAATCTTTGGCCAAAACCAGTTGTCAAAAGTGATAAGAAAATAAATGAAAGAAAAAATTTTAGTAACCTCATAAGATATTAATACTCAACAAAAAAATAGGAACAAATTTTTAACAATTAAGTTTATCAAAAATAAAGAAAACAACAGATTTAAGAAAAAGAATGTGTTTAAAGTTGAATAAATCTTAAGAAAGTTCAATTTTAATGATAAATGGAAATTAGGCTTTGTTTTCGTTTTGTCTTTTTTGTTCTTCTAAAAAAAGCATATGTCTTTCCATGCGTTTAATCATCCATTTTCTAACAACAAACATCAACAATGAAATTACTCCAAAAAGGTAAAAATGATACCATCGATCAAATCCCGATTTTAAGCCCATTACTGTCACTCCGATAAAAATAAAAATGGCCATTACAAGCCAGAAATAGAGCATTATTTTATTATAAATTCCCATGATATTTTGTTGTTATTGAAACAAAGTTAAAAACAAGTTTGGAATTAAAATTAAAAACTCACCGATTGGAGTCGATTAAGCATCTAAAATGGCAATTACAATTTGTTTTGCATTTTCATTTGACCTCGTGGTTTTAAAAATTCATAGGCTGAAAAATCTTGTTTTGTTCTGATTCCCTGACCAAAAAGAACTGCTTCAGGTGTGCGCACTACCACTGGTTTTTCGGAATAAATCGAAGAATCACGTTGGTTCCAAAACAATTCTTCCGTTTCCAATCGTTGTTTTTTTCCAAAATTATAGAGTTGCACAGAGTCTCGCACAAACATGGTACCTCTTTCTTGCTGAATTTCTCCGTACAAAGCGGTCAAAACAGATACAATTTCACCATTTTCAGAGAAGAAATTGATTTTTACGCCGTCTTTTAATTTGATTACTGGTTCTGGTTTGGAATAAGTTTCTGCTAATTTGGCGAAAATTTGGACCCTTGCATAACCGCTATCCGTATAAAAAACTTCCAAATTGGTCGTTCTTTCATCAGGATCTGAAGCTTTGAATGTCACTTTCCGAATGGAATCCAAATCGTTTACACAAGATACAGCAAGCATGCAAAAGCAAGTCAAAAGGAATAAATGAAAGATTTGTATTTTTCTAAAAACCATTTGACTTCATGTTTACAATCGAATGTAATTAATCAATTTTGAATTTTCTAAACCAACGGTCATTTAATCCTGGGGAAATAGTTACTCCAAAATTAATTCCCATGTAACGTTCATTTACGTTACTAGATTCTCCAGTACCTTGCTTTCCAAATACAAATCCAAAATTCAACGAAGATGAAGATCTTTGCGTAGCAAATGGAAGACCAATTCCAGCGGTGAATCCCATGTTTGTCTGTTGTTTATTTTGTTGACTTACAATTGGTAAAGTTGCATATTGAACACCTGCGCGGTAACGAATTCTATTGATATAACTGATTGTCTTGTCTTTGTAGTCATTGTGAGGTGTAAACTGTGCTCCAAATGCATACGCTGTGGTGTTTGCAAAGTTTTCAGTTTTTGAAACTCCGTTAAAAGTGGCTTGATAATTTGACCAATCTGTCATTTTGAATTCAGCGTTCAAGGTAAGTTGGTAAATTTTCTTGGTGTTTTCAGCACTTTTTGGTCTCAAAACAAAAGATGCACCGATTCCAAGTATAGAAGGCATTCCAATATGTCCACTTTCATTTGTTGCAGTATCTTGATATACAAATTTGTTAGAATTATAAACGTCATCAGAATACGCCAAAAATTGCGAACTTTTTGCTGTCAATTTTTGCGCAGGCGTATAGGTAGCACCAATGATCAAACTTTTAGTTTTACTCATTTTCCAAGAATAATTTAAACCAAAATCAGCATTGAAAGATTTCAGGGTATAAGATCTATTCTCAACGCCACCTGGAATAGCATCTGTAGAGGTATAATCCTTATTGATATAAGAAATTCTCTCATTCAATGTGGTGCCAAAAATGTAACCAAAATTTCCTCCAACTCCCAATTTGTGTCCTTTGTAATCAAATAAATTTGCTGCAAAACCAACAAAAACATGATTTGTACCACCAGATCCTTGGTAAATGTATTTCATTTCTTGCTGTGTGCTCAATGTTTGCAAGTCATAAAAATTATATCCTGTTCTTGAATATGGTTTCAAACCGAAAGCCAAACCGAATCTTTTGCTAAATGGAATGGCAATGGCAAATTGTTCCACTCCAATGTATTTTGCATTAGAAATTGCATCACCTGATTTAAATTCAGAAAAACGAGAAGAAATTCCTGTTGAAAAAAGAGGCTGACCATGCGCCAAAGAAGCGTATGAAGAAGGATTGTTAATGTTTAAGATTGTAGAATCTAAACTGGCAATGGAAGTGTTTCCCATTCCACTGAAAATGGCATTGTCCAAACCGCCAAATTCCCCAATTCCGTAGGAACTAAAAGGTGAATTTGAAAACTTTTGAGCGTTTGTCAAAAGAGAAAAACCAATAAAAATAAACGTCAATAGTTTAATGTACATGTGCTTGAATTGTAATGAATAAACCCGTGAGGGTCAAATTTTCGTCCACAAAGATGTTGTTTTTTGATGCGAAATCAAAATACTGAGCATCTCCGCCCGTAATAAAAATTGTTAAACCTTCATATTTAGCCTGATATTCTTGAATAAAAGCACTGATTTCTGCTTCTACACCAAGCATCACGCCAGTATGCATACATTCAACGGTAGATTTTCCAATTAATTTTGGTTGTTCTAAATTATTTACCAGCGGAAGTCCAGCTGTGAATTGATGCATCGCTTTGTACCTCATCTGAATTCCGGGAGAAATTGAGCCACCTTGATAAACGCCCTCCTCACTCACAAAATCAAATTTGATGCAGGTTCCAATGTCCACAACCAAAGCATTTCCTTTGGCTTTGGTAAACGCAGCAATGGCATTCGCCAAACGATCAGCGCCAAGCGTTTCAGGTGTTTCATAGTTCAGCCGAATGGGAAATTTGGGTAACGTTTTAAATAACTTTGCGCCTTGCATCAATTGCAACATCCATTTGGTTTCTTTTGGAGAACGGACAGAAGAAAGAATGGCTTCGTGAAAACGATTGTCAATCAAGAAAGATTTCAATTGTGTGAGTTCATCACTAGAAAAAAGGTGAATTTCAGCTAATTTATCATTGTTATACACAGCAACTTTGATACGTGTATTCCCCGCATCAACAACCAAATACCTTTTGTTTTTTACCATCGAACGCAAAGATACGAGTAAAAAAATGAAAAAAAATCTATTTTAAAAACTCCATATTAAATAAAGTTGTTATATTTGCACCCACAATTAAGGCGGGAACGTAGCTCAGTCGGTAGAGCAAAGGACTGAAAATCCTTGTGTCG
>JBFYPS010000246.1:0-5952 GCA_041303135.1 Crocinitomicaceae bacterium
ATTTTAGGGTTTTTCAATCAAATTTTATATGTTTTCAGAAATAAAATCAATGGAAAAAGAATTACAGCTCATATTGGTGAAATCACCTATATTTCTGAGTTAACAATGACCATCGGTTTATTTATGTTAACGATTGGAACATTTTTAGGTGGAATTTGGGCGAATGAATCTTGGGGAAGATACTGGGGCTGGGATCCAAAAGAAACGTGGGCATTAGTTTCAGTGTTGGTTTATGCAGTGATTTTACATTTGCGTTATATTCCTCAACTTTCAAATAAATTTACGTTCAATGTCGTGAGTTTTTGGGGCTATACTGCGATTTTATTTACATTTTTCGGTGTAAATTTTTATTTGACAGGTTTACATTCTTATGCAAGTGACGAAGGTCTAGCAGAAGTACCAAAATGGATTTTTTGGACGATTTTCGGGTTCTATTTTTTCACAGAATTTGCAGCCTATAGATCTCAAATTTATAAATCTAAAACTGGAAAATTACCTGTTCAACATTTTATTAAAAAGGGAATTATTTCATTGTCAATTTTAGTAATGGTTTGCATTTTGCAATTGATTTTCATCAAGCAAAGTTTTGATTTGAAAGTTATTTATACTTACTTTGAATTGGGTGCTTGGCTTGTTTTGACAATTGGAATCATGGCAACTTTGAATGCAGTTAGAAGAAAATCAACTTTTGATTTACAATAAGATGAATATATACAGTTTTGAAATTCAAGATATTTCTGGAAAACCTTTTGATTGGGAAACTGTCAAAGGAAAGAAAATCATGGTTGTGAATGTGGCATCCAAATGCGGTTTGACTCCTCAATATGTTCAATTAGAAGAATTATATCAAAAATACCAAAATCAAGGTTTTACGATTTTAGGTTTTCCCGCGAATAATTTTGGCGCACAAGAACCTGGAACAAACGCTGAAATTGCAGTTTTTTGTGAAGCAAATTTCGGCGTGAGTTTTCCGATGATGGCAAAAATATCTGTTCTTGGTGATGATCAACATCCATTGTACAAATGGTTAACGGAGGAAACAAACGAATCCGTTTCGTGGAATTTTCAGAAATTTTTGGTGGATGAAAACGGTGATGCAGTGGAAAGTATTCCGCCGACTGTTTTGCCTAACGATGAAGCTATTTTGAGTTGGATTGAGACCAAACGTTAATTTTAATATTTAGATTATGAAGGTAGATATTCTTGCTTTTGGTGCGCATCCTGACGATGTCGAATTGTCAGCCTCTGCAACCCTGTTGAAACACATTCATCAAGGAAAAAAAGTCGCCTTAGTGGATCTTACCCAAGGAGAATTAGGTTCAAGAGGAACTATTGAAACTCGTTACGCTGAAGCTAAAGAGGCATCGAGAATATTGGGAATTGAAGACCGAGTAAATCTAAAAATGGCGGATGGATTTTTTGAACATTCCCAAGAAAATTTATTGAAAATAGTTGAACAAATCAGACATTTTAAACCTGAAATTGTATTGGCAAATGCTATTGAAGATCGCCATCCGGACCATGGAAAAGGAAGTAAATTGGTTTCCGATGCTTGTTTTTTAGCAGGATTGGTTAAAATTAAGACAAGTTTGAACGGAGAAGATCAATTGCCCTATAGACCAAAGGTAGTGTATCATTACATTCAAGACCGTTACATAAAACCTGATTTTGTGATAGATGTAACTGATTTCGTGGAGCAGAAATTTGATTCCATTCGCGCCTATAAAACCCAATTTTTTGATCCTAATTCAAATGAACCACAAACGCCCATTTCAGGAAAAGAATTTTTTGAGTTTTTAAGAGGAAGAATGTCAGAATTTGGTCGTGCAATTGGCGTACAATATGCTGAAGGATTTACTGTTGAGAGATTTGTAGGTGTTGACAGTTTTTTTGATTTCAAATAGGTTTGTAAATTTGAATAAAATTTAATAAATTTGTTTAGAAGCGATTTTTAAATGAACTATCCACGTTACGAGTATTCTACAGAGGAAGAATTATTTGTATTTCAATTTAATAGTATTGGACCCAAAGGTAAAGTTACCAAGATTGTTCAATATTCAGAAATGACAATTAAGGGTTATTTTAATTTAGGTTTTGGTGATTTTAATCTTGAAACCAAAGAGGTAAATGACGATATTGTCACAAACAATGGAGATGGTCAAAAAGTTTTAGCAACTGTAGTATCAACGCTTTATGCGTTTACAGGTAAATATCCAGAAGTATATGTTTATGCAACTGGAAGTAATGAAGTCAGAACAAGATTATATCGAATGGGGATAACCAACAATTTGATTGAACTAAAAAAAGATTTCTACGTTTATGGATTAAGAATTGATGGTGAATTTGAGCTATTCGTTGTCGGTGAAGATTATTTAGGATTTTTAGTCACTAGAAAAAAATAGTATTATTATGAAAGTGAACGAATTAAATAAAGCAAAAATTCCAGTTGTTAAGATAAATAAAAAATTGGAAGAGTTTAAAGGAAAAGTTTTATTTCCAGAAAAGTTAGCTATGGCCAACAAAATGATTTCAAAGGCAAAATTGCCAACAAATAGAAATACACATTAAGTTTTTCAAAAAAGGCAAATAACCTATAAATTTTTCAATCGAACTTGGTTTGAAAAAATCATGACCGTTTTCTATTTCGATGATTTTTTCCGGCAAACCTGCATTCTTCAAAAAGATTTTGGCTTGAATTGGTCTAATCACTTGATCATATTTTCCCATAATAATATTGAATTCAATGGGAAAAGCTCGAACAATTTCGCCCGTTTTACTTGGGTTTGGTTGCAATTTCCTAAAAGCCATCCAAGTGTTTGCAGCCCTTTTCATCGTTTCTGGATCAGAGGAAAAATGGTGAACAAAATCTCTCACTTTTGGACGCATCATTTTTAATTTGACCGCTGCATTTGCCAAATTTTGCAGTTTTGCAGGTTTCTTTTGCCAACGGTGAAACAAAGATCTAAAAAACCATCTTCTCGATGACCAATTATAAAAACTGCTGTTGTTCAGTCCATCAGGAGCTAAAAGTGTAAAACTTTTGATTCTATCAGGTAAATGTTCCAATAAAAGCAATGCAAATCTTCCGCCTTGGCTAAAAGCCAATAGGTGGAATAATTGATTAATTTTTTCTACTTCAAATAACTTTTCAAAAACGGGTTGAACTTCATTCCATTTCATTGGATTTTTATCAATTCGTTCAATAGGAGAAAAAGATTCGCCATGAAAAAACAAATCTATTGCAATAACACGAACACCTTTTTTGCTTAAAAAATGAAAATCATTCGAACTTCTTCCATGGCCATGCAAACAAATAATTGTTTCATTTCCCTCGCCAAATTCTTGGTATGAAAGCTTGAAATCAGAATATGAGATTGTTTTGTTTTGAAACATGGCTAATAATGAGTTACAAATTTAGTTAATATGTGAGTTAATATTGAAATTAAATTAAACATTGAAATCTTTTGCAAAATGCTGATTATTTGTTCAAATTTACTTCCATTGAACATGCAACAAGCAACGTTAATTTTTACGTAACTTTGCACAAATTAAATACATGAAATTAACGGCTCACTTTTTTTTGTTGAATGATCATTTTTCTCCCGAATATGCAGAAGCAAACTACGGAGGAAAAGAAAGTGAAAACAACCCTTTGTATGAATGGGAAGATGAAATGGAAGTTTCTCAAGGATTAAAAGAGATTGAAGTTTTACGCAATGGCGTTTTTAACTTGGTTGGTGAAATGCCTGATGGAGAACCATTTGATTGTCCCGTTGAAAAAATGTTTTTGCTAGCATTGAAAATGGAAAATGGTCAAATTGGTTATTTCGGTGTTTCCGAAAGCATTTTGGATTCTTACACTTTAGAAGGAGACGATTCAAACCAGGTTTTAAAGGTATATATTAAAGATTACGAGCCTTTAGCAAATCCGATGCCGGGTGTATTTATTGCTTCAAAAGAATTTCCTAAAGCATTGATTTTTTAATGTTAAAGGTTAAAAACATACATTTTGCGCGACATAAATCAATTTTGTCGGGTATTGATTTAGAACTA
Organism: Crocinitomicaceae bacterium; assembly: GCA_041303135.1. GTDB lineage: Bacteria > Bacteroidota > Bacteroidia > Flavobacteriales_D > Crocinitomicaceae > JAQVCM01. The sequence goes on from JBFYPS010000246.1 coordinate 4,054, forward strand.
AAGCCAGGTCAAATTTTAGGATTGGTTGGTCCTAGTGGCGCAGGGAAATCTACACTTTTGAAAATCATTGCTGGTTTACTTGATGCCGATTGTGGAACCATAAAGCTTGGCAAAGAGCAAATAGTTGGGCCTAAAAACCTTTTAATTCCGGGTCATCCAGAAGTTCAATTGGTAAATCAAGATTTCGAATTGGATTTGTTTCACACCGTGCGAGAAAACATCGTTTTAAAAGCCAATTACTTGCCCAAGAACGAATGCAATGAGTTAGTGGATGAATTACTTGAAATTTTTGAATTAAATCATCTGACCCAACAAATTGCTAAAACATTATCTGGTGGTGAACAGCAACGATTGGCATTGGCTAGGGCGCTGGCAATGGAACCAAAAGTGATTTTATTGGATGAACCTTTTGCACATGTTGATGCACATTTAAAATCCAGAATTTCAAATTATTTGATGGCGCTGAAAAAGATTCGCAAAACGATTTTTATTTTGGTTACTCACGACGGACAAGAAGTTCTGAGTTTGGCGGATCATATTGCTTTTTTCTCTGATGGAAAAATTCAAAGAATTGATACACCAGAGGCATTTTATTTTGCTCCAAAAGACGCGTATGAAGGTTTGTTTTTTGGTGACTTGAATCAAATCAAAATAAATAAAAAACAAGTCCTTTTTCGACCGACAGAATTTTCTTTAGATTTAAATAGGGAAGGTGAAGAGATTGAAATAAAATTTATTAGAAAATCTTTTTGTGGGCCATATTACCAGAATTTCTTTAAAATTGGAAAGAAAGGAACAGTCGTTTTGTATCACAAAGAATCTTTAGAATATGTCCAAAGTATCAAAATCGACAAAAGGATTTCGTAAGCTCAATTGGAGCCAGAGAATCCAAGTTTTGAAAGAAACATTTTCTGGATTTATTTTCGAGAAAGGTTTGTTTCATGGCGCAGCACTTTCATATTATACCATTTTTGCGATGGTTCCAATCATTTACTTAAGTATCATGACTTTTGGAAGTGTCATTGGTCAAAAAACGATGATTGAAATCATAACCAAGTTACTAAAGGAACAAGTTGGAATTCAGGATGTTTCTGGAATAATTACATTTCTTGAAACCGTAGATTTTGAAAAAGGCAATTTTATTTTGCAAGTAACAGGAATTGTCGCTTTGTTACTTTCTAGCACAGCAATTCTAAATTCTTTGAGAAGTAGTATCAATACTTTTTTTGAAATTGAAAGGAAATTTGATTCGAAAAGAAAACAACTTATTTCCAGTTTATTAGCAAAATTATTGTCTGTTGGTTTATTAGGATTAATAGGAGCAATTGTAATAATTACCTATTTTTCACAGATTATTTTGTTTTCATTCAGTCAAAAGCTTTTTGGGAATTTACATGGAATTGAAGCTTTCATGATTGTCTTTTTAAAATTCAGCATGGCGATATTATCCAATATGCTGATTTTTGTTTTTGTATTTAAATACCTTCATGATGGTATCGTATCGTGGGGACAGGCTTGGATGGGAAGTTTTTTCACAGCGATTTTACTATATTTTGGTCAAGTCTTGATTCAATATTATTTAACGCATTTTTTCTTCGCGAAAGATGGTGGAATTGCCGGCGTATTTTTAGTGATTTTGGCCTATGTTTATTACTCTTCACAAATGATTTTTATCGGAGCAAAATTCACTTCAGTTTACGCCAATATTTCCGGAAATCCAATCAAAGTCAAGTAGCATTGCACTGAATGAATTGCATTTTTCGAGAAATTATTTTCCAAATGATTGTTTATTCAAAAATAATGATTAATTTTCCGTCATAAATTTGTTTATATATTAATCATGAAAATTGGACAAAATATCAAATTGCTTCGCAAAAGGTTAGGTAAATCTCAAGAAGA
>JBFYPS010000247.1:0-3151 GCA_041303135.1 Crocinitomicaceae bacterium
GTATATTTGGAATCCGCAACACAGTAAAATAAATTTTAAAAATGGCAGCGTACATTTTTATAAATTAAAAGAATAAAAAATGGCTTTAGATAAAATTGGAATCGCAAAACGTATCGCACAAGAATTGAGAGATGGTTGGTATGTTAATTTGGGGATTGGAATTCCAACCTTGGTTGCAAACTATATTCCTGAAGGAATTGAAGTTGAATTTCAGTCTGAAAATGGCGTACTAGGAATGGGTCCTTTTCCATTTGATGGAGAAGAAGATGCGGATTTAATTAATGCTGGAAAGCAAACAATCACAACATTAGAAGGTGCGTCATTTTTTGATTCTGCGATGTCATTTGCCATGATTCGCGGTCAGCATGTGCAATTAACTGTGTTGGGAGCCATGGAAGTTTCTCAAAATGGTGATATCGCCAATTGGAAAATTCCTGGAAAAATGGTGAAAGGAATGGGTGGAGCGATGGATTTAGTTGCCTCTGCTGAAAATATTATTGTAGCCATGATGCATAGCAATAAAGCTGGGGAATCTAAAATATTGAAAGAATGTACTTTGCCACTTACTGGTGTTGGTTGTGTCAAAAAAGTCGTAACTGAATTGGCAGTGATGGAAATCAAAGACGGAAAATTTTATTTATTAGAAAGAGCACCAGGTGTTTCCGTTGAAGAAATTATTTCTAAAACTGAAGGCGATTTGGTTGTTCCAGAATTTGTTCCAGAAATGATACTCGCTTAAACGAGTGTGAAATCAGTCTTATTTCTTATACGTTCACTTTCGGGTGAAATTTTATTGATACTTTTTTTCTTGATTGTATCTAATAATTATTTGGCCAAACGAGACAATCTGATTGAAGCAGATGGAAGAGGATATTATGAGTTTTTACCTGCAACGTTTATATACAAAGATTTACATTTTAAGTATTTAGACACTTTAGACACTGAATTTTACGACGATGAGATGATCGCGCGTGACTTTTATCTAAGATTGGAAAATGGTCATCGATTCGATAAATATTTCATAGGAACGGCTATTTTACAAGCTCCATTTTTTGCAGTTGGACATTTTTGGGCCAGTAATTCAAGTCATTATGTTGCTGATGGATTTTCAACTCCCTACCAAACCAGTATTTATTTTGCTGCACTTTTTTATACTTTTTTAGGACTCGTTTTCATTCGTTTATTGTTAAAATCATATCAAGTCAATAGAACTTGGATTTTAGTTGCGCAATTTGGAATCTTGTTTTGTACATCGATGCTTGATTATATGCATTGGGACGCTGCATACAGCCATGTTTATTCCTTTTTTCTGGTCGCTGGATTTTTATTTTTCACAAGAAATTATTTTTTAGAAGACAAAAGCTCATCGCTTTTTTGGGCGATTATTTTTCTCGGAATGATATTTTTAGTTCGTCCGGTAAATGGGTTAATATTGATTTTCATTCCAATTTTATCTGAAAACTTTAGTTGTCTGTTTTTGGCAATTAAAAACCTTTATTTAAAGCACTTAAAAACAACTATTTTTGCAGTTGTAATCCTCATTTTAATTTTGCAAATGCAATGTTTAGTTTGGTATTTCCAAACCGGAAAGTGGATTCATTATGCTTATGGTGAAGAAACATTCAATTGGACTGAACCACATTTTTTTGATTTTCTATTTAGCTACAGAAAGGGGTTTTTCTTGTGGGCGCCTTGGTTTATTTTTGTTTTTATAGCCGGTATAATTGGACATATTTATTTAAAATTAAATCAAAGATTAATATACTTTTTGTTGTCATTTTCAGTTTTGATTTATGTTTTATCAAGCTGGTGGATTTGGAGTTATGGCGGAAGCATTGGATCAAGGCCGTTGATTGATTTTTATCCTGTTTTTTTAGTTTTTATTGCTCCAATTTTGGCTTCAAAAATTAATTTATTGAAAGTGTTTGTAATGCTTTCAATCCCTGTTTTCGCTGTCGTAATGATTACGCAAACTTATCAATTTCAGAAAGGTATTTTGAGAATAGATCACATGGACAAAGAATCTTATTGGAAGGTTTTTTTGAAGACAGATCCAAAATATATAAACTATCTCTCAAAAGAAAACATAGAATTTAAAACATGTATTCAACAATCTGAATGGACAAATTATAAAGTTATGCCTAAAGAAACCTGGTATATTCTGGACACCTTAAATGTAAATTTGCCAAAAGATACCTTGATTCATGGTGGGCAAGTATTATTTAATTCTCATACCAAAGACTATGGTGAATCTTTAGAAATTCGATTGCTGAATGAGAACGATTCATTGCTTTTCAATCATTACACAACTTTACTGCATATCATTGATGAAAAGAAAGGTCAAAAATTTGCTGATTATCGTTTTTATGTTGACAAAAAATTGCCCCAAAAAATGAAATGTGTCTTTGTAATTTTGACTAAAAACCAAACATTGACAATAGATTCAATGAAAATTCGTTTCTTTACTGACTGATTTCTGCATTAAGCAAGTTATCACCTTTTTGAATATTTTAAAATTTATAATGAACATCCATAAATTGTCCATTCTGATCCCTGCGTATAACGAGGAAAATACGATTCAATTGATTTTGGAGCGTGTCAAAGAAGTTGAATTACCAAACGGAATCGTTAAAGAAATCGTGATTGTAAACGATTGTTCCAAAGACAAGACAATTGAAAAAGTAGAAGAATATATTTCACAAAATGCAGAAATGGATATTCGATTGTTTTCACAAACCCATAATCAAGGAAAAGGAGCTGCAATTAACCGTGCAATAAAAGAATGTTCTGGCGATTATTTAATCGTTCAAGATGCTGATTTAGAGTATGATCCGCAAGAGTATAATTTGTTGCTAAAACCGATTTTCATGGACAATGCAGACGTTGTTTATGGTTCTCGTTTTGTTGGTCATCATCCGCATAGAATCTTATTTTTCTGGCATTCTATTGGAAATAAATTTCTGACACGCTTATCAAATATGATGACGAATTTGAATTTGACAGACATGGAAACATGCTACAAGTTGATTCGTTCTTCTATTGCTAAAAACATTGAAATCAAAGAAAATCGTTTTGGAATTGAACCTGAAATAACAGCTAAGTTAGCACGCGTTCCCAAAATTAGAATTTATGAAGTAGGAATTTCTTATTA
>JBFYPS010000248.1:0-2538 GCA_041303135.1 Crocinitomicaceae bacterium
TTTCGTTTGTATGTGCTTATTTATAAGTGTTCAGGCACAATTACAAACACAAAAAGTCACAGTTGTAGATCAACATACATTACAACCTTTGTCAAATGTTCAAATCTTTAAAGCAAACGAAGGCTATCCTTTTGCTGTATCAGGCGAAGATGGCATCATTCAAGTAAAAGATTGTGCGCCTTCACAAGAGATTTACTTTAGAAACCCCAACTTTGAATTGAACTTCACTACTTTGGAAAAATTGAAGTCAGTGAATTACACGGTGAAAATGATCAAAAAGTTCAATGAAATTAACGAAATTGTAGTTTCAGCGAGTCGTTTTGAGGAAAAGAAACAAGATGTTTCTCAAAAGATTCAAGTTCTTTCTGCGCGAGAAATCCAAGATATGAATCAATCATCTACAGCTGATGTGTTGGCTAATTCTGGAAATGTGATGGTACAAAAATCACAATTAGGTGGTGGAAGTCCGATTATTCGTGGATTTGAAACCAACAAAGTGTTAATGGTTGTAGATGGTGTTCGAATGAACAATGCGATTTATCGTGGAGGACATTTGCAAAATGTGTTAACATTAGACAATGCGATTATGGATCGCGTTGAAATCGTTTATGGTCCTGGATCTGTTGTTTACGGTTCAGATGCACTAGGAGGTGTCATGTCTTTTACTACTAAAAACCCACTTTTATCTAATAATGATAAGTTAAAGGTGAAATCATCGGCATATACACGCTACATGTCAGCTGTTTCAGGTTATGCTGCGCATGCAAATGTTTCAGTTGGTGGTAAAAAATTCGGGTCATTGACTTCTTTTACGTATTCTAATTTTGGAGATTTGCGACAAGGTGCAAACAGAGCAGTTGAAGTAGGTAATTTTGGTGCTAGAACATGGTATGCGGATCGAATCAATGGTGTAGATTCGATGGTGATGAACAAAGACACGAATCTTCAAGTTGGTTCAGGTTATTCTCAGTATGATATTTTACAAAAATTCTTGTTCCAACAAAAATCAACTGTAAAACACATCTTGAATCTCCAGTATTCTAATTCATCAAATATAGATCGTTATGATCGTTTAACCTTACTTTCTGGTACTAAACCAAAATTTGCAGAATGGTATTATGGTCCACAAAAAAGGATGATGACGTCTTATACACTTGAATTGTCAAAAGCAACTAAAATGTATGATAATGCACGTTTGATTTTAGCCTATCAGCAAATTGAGGAAAGTAGAATTGACCGTAAATTCAAAAACAATAATCTAAACAACCGTATTGAAAATTTAGATGTGTTTACGCTTAACTTAGATTTCTTGAAATACTTAGGAAATCATGAGCTAAGATATGGAGTAGATGGTTGGTTCAATAATGTGAATTCGACGGCATTTTCAAAAAATATTGCTTCAGGAGAAGAATCACCTTTGGATACGCGTTATGCATCAGGAGGAGCTACAATGCAATCCATTGCAGTTTATGGAACGGATAAGTGGATAATTTCTGATGAAATAATCGTTAATTCGGGTTTACGTTTTTCAAATGTAGGGCTTAATGCGAAATTTACAGATACTACATTTTTTAATTTCCCTTTTAAAGATGCAAATCAAAACAACAATGCATTGACTGGAAACATTGGTTTAATTTATAAACCTTCAATTGAAACACGTTTGACAGCAGTATTTTCAACTGGATTTAGAGCGCCAAATGTGGATGATTTGAGTAAAGTATTTGAATCAACTCCTGGAAACATAACTGTTCCAAATTCAAATTTAAAATCAGAGTATACTTACAATGGAGAAGTTGGAATTACACACAGCTTTAGTGATGCTTTAAATATTCAAGTAAATGGTTACTATACATGGTATAGAAATGCATTAACGACTCAAAACTTTACTTACAATGGTCAAGATTCTATTTTATATGGTGGAACTATGAGTCAAGTTGTTGCTATAACCAATGCAAACAAAGCATTCCTATATGGTTTAGAATTGGCAATTAACGGTCGAATGAATTACTCAGTTGGTTACTATGCAACATACAATTATACACATGCGCGCATTGTTTCTGAAAGTGGTTTATTGCCTTTGGGCCACATTCCACCTATATTTGGAAAATTTGGTATTCAAGTAATCGACAAAAGATTCAAAGGAGATTTATTTGTGAATTACAGTGGTGCTAAAAATATTTCTGATTACAGTAATTCAGGAGAAGATAATCAGGATTATGCTTTGCCAACAGGAATGCCAGCTTGGTTTACGGTAAATGCAAAAGTAAATTATCAATTCAACAAATTTATTGGTTTACAAGTCGCGTGTGAAAATATTTTAGATCAAAATTACCGCGTATTTGCATCTAATATTTCAGCTCCAGGAAGAAACTTTATTGTTACTTTGAGAGGAAATTTTTGATGGGGGAATGATTATAATTACGAAAGTGGCTATTGAAAAATAGCCACTTTTTTTGAACAAAATTTTTGTGAGCGATTTATTTGCAGGAGTGTAAAAACCTAACTTATTTGGTTCTTTGAATGACAAATATCATACTT
>JBFYPS010000249.1:0-2624 GCA_041303135.1 Crocinitomicaceae bacterium
GCAATTTTTCGCACGAAATAAATTTATCGCTTCGAGCGCTTTATTTTAAAAGCTTCTGAAAAAGTGATTTTGTCGGTGATCTACTCCACTAACGTTTCGTAGCTTCCTCCAAAAGTCTACATTTTCAGTGCACCTTTAAAAACACTTTCTTCGAAGGCCAAAATTCTATAACTAATAATTTACCTTTCGCAGAATTAAATCATCTTAAACAATTTGTTAAATTTCTAATAAAAAGAATAACCAATTTTCTTTACTGGACAAAACTGATTCTTAGTTAAACTTTATCAAGCATTCAGTAAATGTTTTTGAACTCTGTAAATAGAATTAAAACAATTATCTTTGCACCAAAGCTTAAAAAATGACAGAAGAAATCAATGCAGTAAGTTACTGTGTAGGAATGAGTGTTGCAGGAAGTTTGATGCAACAAGATTTAGAAAAAATCAATCCAGAAGCGATGGCTGAAGCAATTGCAGATGCATTCGCAGGAAAAGCACCAAAATACGGTCCAGATGAAGCAAATGCAATCATCCAACAGTATTTGCAAAAAGTGAGTGAATCTAAATTTGCAGAGCACAAAGATGCTGGTGAAGCTTTTTTAGCTGAAAATAAAACAAAACCGGGAATTCACACTACACCTTCAGGTTTGCAATATGAGGTAATTGAAGAAGGTACAGGTGCGAAACCAACTGCTGAAGATACTGTTGAAGTTCATTATCATGGAACTTTGATCGATGGAAGCGTTTTTGATTCTTCCGTTCAGAGAGGAACTCCAGCTACTTTCGGTGTTCACCAAGTAATTAAAGGTTGGACTGAAGCTTTGCAATTGATGACCGAAGGTTCAAAATACCGTTTGTATATTCCGCAAGATTTGGCTTACGGTGCACAACCTCATCCAGGTGGACCAATCAAACCATTCATGGCATTGATTTTCGATGTTGAATTGATTGCAATACATTAATCAGATTTAAAATGAAAAAAGTTATTCTTTTCTTACCGTTATTGGTACTTTTTGTTGCTTGCGGAGATAAATCAGCAAGTGAAGAAACTGAAAAAGTCGATTTGACAACTTTCAAAGATAAATTGTCTTACGCTTTGGGTGCAGATCACGCGCATTCAATTTCTGAGTCTGGAGATCCGTATTTTGATAAATACGACATCGACGAAATGGTCAAAGGATTTGAACAAGGTTTTTCGGATACTTCTGCTTTCGATGAAGCTTGCAACGAAACAATGAGAAAACTTTACGGCCCTCAAGGTCAAAAGTTCGACACCAATTATGTCAAAGAAGGATCAAGTTGTTTAGGTAAATTGTCTGGAATTGTTTTTCAAGCGAGTTGGAAAAAGAAAGGTGCTTTGAGTAAAATCGATATTAAAAAAGCAGCGATTGGATTCAGACACGGTTTATTGAAAATCGATACATTGATAAATTTAGAAGAACAAAAATCGATGATTCAAAATTTCTTTGAAGATTTGAATAAAATGAACGGAAGTATTTTGATGGAAAACGCAAAGAAATTGCCAAACATCAAAACAACTGCAAGTGGAATCGTTTTGCAAACTATTCAAGAAGGTAAAGGACCGAGTCCTGCTCCTGGAGATGACGTACTAGCGCATTATATCTTGATGAATTCATTGGGTGATACTTTGCAAAGTTCTTTCGAAATGGTCGAAAAATACAAACAACCCTTGAATGCTTTTTCGCTTGCTGGCGTAGTACCGGGATGGCAAGAAGGAATGCCAATGATGAAAAAAGGTGGAAAATATAGATTGTATTTGCCATTTCAAATAGCTTATGGTGAATCTGGAATGTTTAATCCAAACACCAATTCGTATGATATTCAACCTTATGAATCTTTGGAGTTTTACATTGAGTTAATCAACGTTGGAAAACCAGGGTCGTTGACAAAAAATAATGTGAATAGATAAAAAATTGATTAGATTGAGGAAAGGTGCTTTATTCAAGCACCTTTTTTTTGGTTTAAAGAATTCAAAATCGCAATGGATTGATGGGAAATTTAATATATTTGGTTAGCTTTGGTTTTCAATTGGTTGGTATTTGAAATAAAAGAATGCGATGTAAATTCATTATATTGAAAACGTTTAAATCTTGATATTTAGCAATTTGGGACAATTAATTGGATAGAAATAGACGAATCGCGAAGTAGCAGCGGAGCTAATTGCTCAAAGCAAATATTTATATGTAATTCGCAAAATATGGACAATAAAAATAAAACCATAATTGAATATTACATTTCAAAAAATTAATGTGGAATATGTATAATACGATGAATCACTTTAAAACCTTAAAAATAAATCATTAATAATTTAATTTATCATGGGAATATTAGATATTTTTAAAAAGAAACCTCAAAAAAACAAGTATGAAGTATATTATGATACGATTGGAGAAATTTTGAACTTGTTGCAGAGAAAAAAACGATTAACTGAAAATTTAGAAAATGAAAAGTCAATAATTGACTTAGAATTTGATATCTTAATGATAGAAAAGATGAAACTTTCTACTTTGATTAAAAGTGGTTCTGTTGCTTTTTTAGGTGGAGATCTTATTAAAGCAATTTTAGAAACATTTAAAGATGAAGAAACGAAAAAGGACGATATTCTTA
>JBFYPS010000250.1:0-4763 GCA_041303135.1 Crocinitomicaceae bacterium
ATTCGTTCCATAACGAGGGTCAACGCGATACAAATCACTTTGTCCATAGGTATGATAACTAAATTCCGAATCATTGTCTTCCATCATCGGCGTTGGCCAAATGGTTGTTGCGCCTAAATCTTTGATATAGTCTAAGTGGTCAACAATCCCTTGAATATCTCCACCATGACGACCGCCAGGAAGTGAACGATTCATTTTTTCTGCAACCGAAGGATCGCTGTCATTTTCAGTTTTTCCATTGGCAAAACGATCTGGCATCAGTAAATACATGACATCGGAAGTATTGAACCCAATACGCTCTTTTGAATTGGCATTTCGTGCTTTGAGTTCATAGTCAAATTGGTATTTGACTTTTTTGTTTTCCGACAAAAGAAAAGTGTATTTCCCAGCTGCGACATTTTTTGTTTCAATGGTGACAAAAATATAATTTGGATTTTCCGTTTTCTGGATTCCTAAAATGGTCAAACCTTTTGCTTCAACATTTAAATGACTGATGTTTTTTCCATGCAACATAATTTCAACTTCATGATGTTCCATGTTTGCCCACCAATTAGGTGGTTCAATGTGCGTTAAAGTTTGATTCTTTTGTGCAATTGAGTTGAAAGTCAACAAAGAAAAAAGGACTAAAAAAAGTTGTATTTTCATTCTATTAAATAATTAATTGGCAAATATCTTATGGTGTTTTCCGAATTGATCCTCCACGATTATCCACTGATTTGTTACATTTAAATTAACTTCTTGTCCTAGTAAATTATATGCTTTTACAAATTTTAAGGACGTTTCTAAAGTCGTATTTTGAATATTATTAAAACAAGGGTTTTGTACCGTTGTGGTCGTTGTTTGTATATTTGCGGATGACTTTCTGTCGTATAAAAATGATTCGATTGACGTGGTTACGTGTGCGCCCCAAGCGTCTGTAATTGCATATTGAAAATCAAAATTATTGAAGCCATAATCCAATGTTCTATAATTGTCGTCGTATGCAGCTTGCTCAATCATTGCTTGTTTTGCTTCTAATGCTGTGACCAAATTTGCTGGATTGTAAAAGGTGGAGATATAATTGTCAATGTACAACGAAAATTGATTTTTGTAGTAAGGAACATTCAAAATTTTGGTGTAGAGTGGTCGAGGATCGCTGGTTGACGCCCAATTGTAAATGTTTCTATTTGCCCAATCAATGCCCGACCAATCGATTCCGAAAGTATTGTCCATGTCATATTCGATAAACACAAATTTCTGGTCAGAAGGACGTTGATACAGATAATAGTTGTTTTTATTGTACGAATAACCATCCCAATGTCCCGTTAAAATTTCGACTGCCAATGTTCTTAAATACATATCAACGTCAAATACCGATTCAATTTCACAGGCAAAATCAGCTGAATTGGTATTGTTTAAAACGTTCAAAAAATGAATTAAACCACTATAGTCATTAGCGCTCTTGTTAGTACTCAATTCATATAAGTTTTCGTAAGGTGCTTGATTGGTTCCTGAATAAAGCATGTTTGCACCATAAATCGCTTTGTAAAGATTTCCTGTGTCGTTTTGCGGAAAACGGGATTGAATAAATTCTTCATCAATATGTTCTGTGTTCAAATAAAGACCTTTATATTCATCGTTGATAAATAGTTTCACGTAACTTTTGCGAGAAGCTGGAAGTTCTGCAGATTTTAATAAATCCAATGCTAAGTCATTTCTTAGAATTGAAACATCGTTGTGCTGACCATTCAGATTTAATTTTTCCAATCCTTGCCATTTAGTGCCAGAAACAAAAGAATTGAATGATATTTTGAACGATTTTTTTTCTGCATATCTAGATGTATTTCCTCGCAGTCTAAATCCAACATTGCTAATTGTTACAGTACCTTGTGAACTGACATATTCAAAATCCGCTGGATATTCATGATCAGAACTTAGATTTGATTGAAGCAACATGTTTGCCATACTATCAGCGTCAATGGTGATATAAATGGAAGCCACTTCATTTTGCAAAAAAGCCAAATTGTCTGCAGGATGAACCGTTTGTGAGAAACAAGTTTGCAACATATTTGCAAAGACAATCAAGACAATAAGTACTTTTTTCACCATTTTACCTCATTTAAAACCTTAGTGTTAAAATTACACTTAGATTGTCGAAAAGTATGTATTATTTTTGGTTTTTCAAAAAATAATTTCTTCGAGTTGTCGATTTACGCAACTTAAAAATAATTAATCTTTAAGACTTATTTTTGGTTTTCTGTCAGCTTGTCAGCAATTTTCATCAGGCACGTTGTTTGAAAGTAATTTGAAAATGCAAAATAAAAATCAACATCAGTTTGGAAATAATTTGGAGACAATCTTGTATCCAATACTGCTATTGGCTTTGATGTGGTCGTTTTATTTATTGGAAAGAATTTCGTCTTTTGATTTTTACAAATGGGGAATTTTCCCAAAGTCATTGATTGGTTTGCGTGGAATTCTATTTTCGCCATTATTGCATTCACCCTCTGATTTTGGACATATTTTAAATAATTCAGGTCCAATTGCCATTCTTTTTGGCGCACTCATATATTTCTATAGACAAATTGCAGCCCAAGTTTTTTTATTGAGCTGGTTTGTCACAGGCTTATTTGTTTGGGTTTTTGCAATCAATACAGGTTCATATCACATTGGCATGAGCAGTGTGATTTATGCCTTAGCAGGATTTCTGTTTGTCAGTGGCACGATTCGAAAATATCGTCCTTTGCAAGGAATTTCACTTTTCGTTATTTTCGTTTATGGAAGTTTGATTTGGGGTATTTTCCCAATGCAAGCAAGAGTTTCGTGGGAAGGACATTTGGCAGGATTGATTACAGGTGTTACCTTGGCTTTTTTATATAAATCGAAAGGTCCGCAAGCGCCGAAGTACCAATATGAAATTGAAAAAGAAATGGGCATTGAACCGCCAGACTTAGAAGGTCAATGGTTAGAAAATATCCGTTTGGCCAACGAAAGAGCGGAAGAAATTAAGCGTCAGCAGGAAGATTTTAAGATTATTTACGACTACATTTCAAGTCGCGAAACTAATCCAAAACCACCTTCGGACGAAAAGAATCTACCAAGCGACCCAAACCTTTAGTGGTATTTTTCCAAGCGTCAGCTTCAAATTCTATACAACAATATCCACAAGTTTGTAAGCCAATGTAATCGTCTTTAAAATAGGATGCAAAATCAGAAATTCCATCGTTGTGACAAATAAATAAAAAATCTTCTTACCCTTCCAGTTTCAAAATAAAATCTAAAAGCGACATTAAGTCAGCATGATAAAGTTGAGCTGTCAATCTCAAATCACGAAATTCAAACTTTTCCTGCACCAATTTCGCAGTCTGTTCTGTTCTGGCACTTGTAGAACAATAAACTGTGATTTTTCGTGAAAGTTTTTCATTTAAATAAATTCCCATTTTTTTGGATTGTTCAATTCCCTTGGGAAGCAAAACGCGGTCAAAGTCTTTTTGAGAAGGCGCAATTATTTGAGTTTTCGCGTGTCTTAAAATGTGCAATTTCATAATTGATATTTGTTGCTAATATCGCAATATTAAATTGAATTATCACCAACCATTTAGTGAAAGGTAACGTTACTAAACTTAGATGAAAATCGAAAAGTAATCAAGTAGAAAAAAAATTGTAACTTGCACGAAAACGAAAACATCAGAAAGATTGGAATTGGCATGCACATAAATTCAGACATACTTAAAGCTTGTGCCAGCAACGATCGAAAAGCACAGAAACAGCTCTATGAGTATTGTTTCAAATTTCTGATGCCACTTTGTTTGCGTTATCATAACAATGATGAAGACGCAAGATCCTCATTGAATATTGCTTTTCTTAAAATCATCAAAGGAATTGAAACTATTGATGTTGAGGCGGTTAATTTTAATGCTTGGATTAAAAAAATTACTACAAACACTTTGATTGACGAATACAGAAAATCAAAAACGCATCTCACGCATTACCAAGGAAAAGAAACGGAAAGAGAATTGGATTTTCACGCAGAAGTTATTCAAAATGATGCAGAAAGTGATTTTGGTTGTGCTTCAATTATGAAATTGCTAACGCAAATTCCTGCTGTAAGTGCACATGTTTTTAATCTTTACGTGATTGATGGTTATAGCCACAGAGAAATTGGTGAAAAATTAGAGATATCGGAGGGAACTTCGAAATGGCATTTATCAACAGCGAGAAAATTGTTGAGAGAAAAATTAGAAAAAATGAACGCGAGTTTACCACAAAAAATGGTTATATGAACTGGACGGAAGAAGATATAGATCAATTGTTTAAGGATTCAGCCAATCAGCTGAATGTTCCTTTTCAGGAATCCTATTGGACTGAAATGGAAGCGCTGCTGCCTCAAACAAAAAAGAAGAAAGGATTGGGATGGATTTTTGGTGGAACCATTGTTTGTATAGCATTGATTTCTACTTTCTTTTTCCCAGTTCAATCTGAGAATTCAAATTTGGAACATTCAATTCACAGTGAAAGAAAACAACATCTTGATTTTAGTTCTAGCAACGAAAAAAATACGCAATTAACCAATAATCAAACAGAAATTGAATCAAAATCAGATTTGACTTCGAAACCTTTAAATATTTACACGAAATCAAACAACGATAAAGCTGTAAAAACTAATAAAATCGCAAAAATCGATCAAGGCACAATTAGTGAATTTATTCCTGAAAATAAAGTTTCAACTGAACTGAATGATGAGGAAGAGTTAATTGATGCATCATTCAATAGTGACAAATTAA
>JBFYPS010000251.1:0-6285 GCA_041303135.1 Crocinitomicaceae bacterium
CTTTATTTCTGCTGTTAACAATGGTTTCTTGTCAAGCGCAAACAAAAACGGAAACATCGAATAAAAACCCGTATTATTCAAGAACTGATACAACACATTTAAACGTCAGTGATGCTGAATGGAAAAAAGTTTTGCCCAATGATGTTTATCAGATAGCAAGAAAAAAAGATACTGAATTTGCCTTTTCAGGTAAATATTGGGATTTTGATGGCATTGGAACTTACTATTGTGCGGCTTGCGGAAATCCTCTATTTTTAGCTGATTCAAAATTTTCAAGTACTTGCGGTTGGCCAAGTTTTTATGAAACCATAAGACCTAAGAGTGTCAATTACATTTCCGATAATTCTTACGGAATGGAAAGAACTGAGGTAGTTTGTGGAAGATGTGATGGACATTTGGGACACATTTTTGACGATGGACCTGCACCTACTTACAAACGATTCTGCATGAATTCTTTGATGTTGGATTTTGAGCCTAAAAAATAACTACAATTAGTTTTTCAATAAATTTTTGGTCGCAAATGCAATTGTATAGATAAAATTTCTGTCCTCGAAAATCAAATTGTCGAGATTTTTTTCATCCACAACGTAGCAAATTTTAAACTTTCTAGGAATAAATTTTCTTTCAATATTTGCGATGGTTTCACCCATTTCATTTTCAACAATAATAGAGTAACGCAATTTATCTCTATGCGCTTTGAAAGAATACTTATTTTTCAAAATTATTTTATCGTAAATTTCTAACCAATAAGTAGGTGAACCGTCCAATGATCTAACCATTCCAATTGGTTCACTATGTTCATCTAAAATCTGATAATTTTTCGCTTTGCCAACTTTGTCAGATTTCAAGGCAATCACTTTTCCTGATTGAAATTTAATGAATTGCATATATTTCATCAAACTTTCTGATTTCAATCTAATGCTTGACAAGACACCTTTACCATCTGTTAAAATGTGTCCTTCTGCTTCTAAAGTATATTCAAAATACATTTGCTAAAATATTTTTAAATTAAAAACCCATATTAAAAAGAATAAACGACTGTATATCTGCGCTTTCTTGTATCGTTTGAGCTACAGATTTTCCTGCTCCATGACCAGCGTTTACATCAATTCGAATCAAAACTGGATTTGTTCCAGCTTGTTTTTCTTGCAATTCAGCTGCGAATTTAAAACTGTGTGCTGGCACTACTCTATCGTCATGATCACCAGTAGTTACCATTGTTGCAGGATATTTTGTTCCAGCTTTTACTTGATGAACAGGCGAATATCCCAAAAGATATTTAAACATTTCTTCACTGTCATCAGCTGTTCCATAATCATAAGCCCAACCAGCTCCAGCGGTGAAAGTATGGTATCTCAACATATCCAACACACCAACGGCAGGCAAAGCGACTTTCATTAAATCTGGTCTTTGCGTCATCACAGCGCCCACTAATAATCCACCATTTGATCCGCCTTTGATAGCTAAATAATCAGATGAAGTAATATTTTCTGCAATTAAATATTCGGCAGCTGCGATAAAATCATCAAAAACATTTTGCTTTTTCATTTGAATCCCTGCATCATGCCAACTTCTACCATATTCTCCACCACCACGCAAATTGGCAACTGCATAAACACCACCTTGTTCCAACCAAACAGCATTGGCAATACTAAAAGCAGGAGTCAAACTGATGTTAAAACCGCCATAACCATATAAAATAGTTGGATTTTTTCCATCCAATACCAAACCTTTTTTGTGCGTAATGATCATTGGTATTTTGGTTCCGTCTTCAGAGGTATAAAAAACTTGTTTAGATTCATATCCATCAGCATTGAAATCTACCTTTGGTTTGGTATAAATTTTAGATTTTCCCTTTTTAGGTTCAAAAGTGTAAATAGAACCTGGCGTAATATAATTTGAAAAGGAATAGTATAAAGATTTTTCTTCTTTCTTGCCTGAAAATCCGCCTACACTTCCTACTCCAGGAAGGGCAATTTCTCTGATTAATTTGCCATTGTAATCATATTGCAAAACAAGTGAAACCGCATCTTTAATATACTGTGCAAAAAAGTATCCCGCTCCAGTGGATGGTGAAAGAACATTTGCTGTCTCCTTGATAAAATCTTTCCAATTTTCAACTTGTGGATTGCTTGCATCAACAGTCACAATTTTCTGATTTGGCGCGTTTAAATTGGTAACAATAAACAATTTAGAACCCACATTTTCAATAATGTAACTGGAAGATTCAAAATTATTTACCACCGTCACAATGTTTGCATTAGGTGATTTTAAATCCAATAAATAAAGTTCATTTCCAGAAGTTGAAGTAGCAGCAGTTATCACTAAAAATCGATCGTCTTCCGTTACTGATCCGCCAACGTAACGTCGTTTTTCATTCAATCCAAAAATTACTTTGTCAGTCTTTTGAGGTGTACCTAATTTGTGATAATACAATTTGTGTTGGTCAGTTTTGGCTGAAAGTTCACTTCCTACAGGCTTATCATAGCTCGAATAATAAAAACCTTCGTTTCCTTTCCAAGAAACACCGCTAAACTTGATATCAACCAAAGTGTCTTCCAGAATTTTCTTAGAAATGGCATCCATTACAATGACTTTGCGCCAATCACTTCCTCCTTCTGAAATGGAATAAGCTACCTTCGAACCGTCTTTTGAAAAACTCACATCAGACATTGAAGTGGATCCATCTTTCGAAAAAGTATTTGGATCTAAAAAGATTTCCTCGTTTCCAGTTTCATTTTTTCTATACAAAACAGATTGATTTTGCAATCCGTTATTTTTATAAAAATAAGTGTATTTTCCCTCTTTGAAAGGAGCTGAAATGCGCTCGTAATTCCAAATAGCTTCCATTCTATTTTTAATCTTATTTCTGAAAGGAATTTGGTTTAAATAACCGAAAGTGATTTCATTTTGAGCGCTCACCCACATGCTTGTTTCCTCTGAACGATCATCTTCTAGCCAGCGATATGGGTCTTTCACTTCGGTTCCAAAATAAGTAGTTAGGGTATCCACTTTTTTGGTCTTTGGGTAATTTATCATTGTTTGTTTTTGATTGTTTTGTGACAGCGAAACAAAATTTGCGCTCACCAAAACAAATGCGATAATTTTTTGCATAAATGGAACCTTCTATAAAATTCGATGCACAAAGAACGTTAAATTTATTTTATAAAGCAGTAATCAGCAAGAAATTTTCACTTCTTAATTGCTAAAAACTAAGGTTTTAGTAATCAGCAAATTTTGACAAATTAATTGTTTAAATTCGATTAAATCTGAATTTTCTAGAAATCGCAACCTTTTTGGTAACTTTACCACCTTAAATAAAGACAAAAGGTATGCGCTTGACCAAAATGTTTAGGGAATTTTTCGAAAACGAAAAAGCTGGAGGAATCATCTTAATTTTTTGTACCCTACTTTCTTTGGTTCTGGCAAATTCTGCCATTGGCGAGTCATACATTCATATTTTTCATACCAAAATTGGCTCAGAATCGCTTGAATATTGGATCAATGATGGTTTGATGGCCATTTTCTTTTTGCTTATTGGATTAGAATTAGAACGTGAAATTTACATCGGAGAACTTTCAAGTTTCAAGAAAGCATCACTTCCAGTTTTTGGCGCATTGGGCGGTATGCTTGTGCCTGCGGGAATATTTATGCTGTTTAATTTTGGCACCTCCACACAATCAGGCGGCGGAATTCCTATGGCTACAGACATTGCTTTTGCCATTGGAGTTTTATCCATCATGGGAAATAAAGTTCCTACGGCATTGAAAGTTTTCTTGGTTGCATTGGCTGTTATTGATGATCTAGGCGCGATTGTCGTTATTGCAATTTTCTATCCCTCACAACCTGAATCTGGAATGTTGGGTCTAGCACCTGGAATGAATTTATTGATTGCTGGCGGTATTTTCGCACTTTTGTTGGTGTTCAACAGACTTAAAATCAAAAATCTAATTCCGTATTTGTTGGCAGGAATCGCCATGTGGTATTTCATGTTACATTCTGGAGTTCATGCTACGATTACAGGTGTACTTTTGGCTTTTGCCATTCCTTTTCAGAATGGAAGTGAAGATTCTACTTCCTATAAATTACAACATTATTTGCATAAACCGATAGCATTTTTCATTCTTCCGCTTTTTGCTTTGGCAAATACTTGTGTTACAATCGATGCAAACTGGGCAGAAAGTTTGACCACCAACAGCAGTTTAGGAATCATGCTTGGATTGGTTATCGGAAAACCGTTGGGAATCTTTTTAATGTGTTTTATTGCTGTCAAATTAGGACTTTCAGCATTGCCAGGAAAATCAAAATGGCATGAACTCTTGGGAATGGGAATCTTGGCTGGAATCGGTTTTACTATGTCTATTTTTATCACCATTTTGGCGTTTGATCAAGCGGAAATAATCAACCATGCGAAAATTGCCATTTTAATAGCCTCTTTAACTGCTGGCGTTTTTGGATTTATCTATTTGAAATTGGTCTTCAAAAAAGAAATTACACTTGAAGAAGAACTTTTGGAGGAAGAATTAGATGCAGAAAATCTGATTATGGAACAAAACGATAAATAATTTTACCTTCTTGAATCGCAGCTTCCGATGCATTAAATCTTGATTTCTTTGCGTAGTCTTTGGCTTGCTTTGCCAAGCAAGGATTCAATCCTGACACATCGCCTAAAATCGTTGCTTCAGTTACATCACCATTCGAATTTACTTTGATTTTCACCACCACCTCGCCGGCTAAACCTTGTCCACAGGTATAGCCAGGATTTCGAACATACCATAAATCGTTGTTGTGTGGTGTTCGACCTTTCAGTTCAAAATTGACCATTGTTTTCCCTTTGGCACCGTTATTTCCGCCATCATTACTAGTCGATTGGGAACTTTGATTTTGTTGTTGTTGCTTTTTTTGCTCACGGATTTTTCGCTTTTCCTCCGCTTCTTTTTGAATTCTTTCTCGTTCTTTTACGCCTTTGGCATCTTCAAATAATTTGCGCTCAAAATCCTTCACTTCTTGTTCTGCAGAAGAATTTGAAGTTTTAGTTTTGGTCTTAATCGGCTTTTCAGGATTGGGATTGGTTGAGCTAGACTTCGCTTTCACATTTGCTGGCAAATTATCAATATCCAGATTTTCAGGCGTTGGTTCTTCTGACTCAGTTTGTGGCTCAGAAGCATTGCTTGCAGTTGATTGTGGACCAGAACCTTGCTTTCCATTGAGTTTATATGCTGGCGGTAACGTTTCGTTGTGCTCCAAAGGTGGGGCATTCAATGTCAACATAAAGGTATCGCTTTTTTCTTTTTTCTCCGCCACAGGACGGCCAAATCCATAGATTTTTTCATAACTGATATAGGCTGCAAAAGCCAATGAAAAAATCAAAACGATGCTTGTAAGTATTAAATTATATGACTTTCGAAGATCATAAGCGCCATATTTTTGCGCTTTTAATCTGGCAACATTGGCTGCCAATCGTTCTGCATCTCTGGACGAAAAAAAGTCGTATAGACTCAAGGCCAAAGTGATGAAGACAATAAAAACGATTACAACCATATTGTTTTATTTGCAAAGCTACATTAAAGCCCAACGTTCAAAATTAATGAATTAATACGCTTTCATCGAAAAGATGTTCAAATGAATGTTGAATTTTGTGAGAAATTGGAAAATTGAAAACCTATTTATCCAATACTTTGGGAATTCTAAAATAGTCAGAATCTTTTTTAGGCGCATTTTTCAACGCTTCATTTTGGGTGATTGTTTCAACAGCGACATCTTCGCGCAACACATTGACCTCATCAGACATAAAAATCAAAGGTTCTACATTTTCGGTATCAATTTCACTCAATTTATCCATAAATTGAATGATTCTAGACAGGTCTTGACGAATGGCATTTTTTGCTTCACCTTTAAATTCTAATCGGGCTAAATGCGCAATGTGATCTACAATTTCTTCAGTAATTTCCATGTCTTTTCAAAAATGATTTACAAAGTTAATGAAAACTTACGATTTGAGGTTTGGATGACAGGCCAAAATTGGTTCATTGATTATTTCATAGGACATTTTCATCAATTCTTCAGCCGAATGAGAAGCCACCGTTTCTTTGGAAATAAAATCATGAATATAAACATGCGAAAACCCTGGTCGAGCGGGTCCAAGCAAACATTCAGGATCTGAAAGTAATCTGTAATTGTTTGTGAATGAAATTGGTACAATTGGAACGTTAGCGCTTTTTGCCAATTTGAAAGCGCCTTCCTTGAAAGGAATCATTTGCGGCCAATTTTCATCTGGAATCGTTC
>JBFYPS010000252.1:0-10787 GCA_041303135.1 Crocinitomicaceae bacterium
TATATGGGGAGTGTTGAATTAACTTTTACTTTCATTACTTTTATCTAAATGAAAATCAAACATTTCAACTTTAAAATACATCTACCATGCGTTTACTCCCTTCCATCGTCTCCCTCAATCAAAAGCCAAGTAAAGTCTACTTGGACAAAAATGGCTATTACCGTTTCAAAGACACGCACAAATTAGTGCATCGCTGGGCGGCAGAAAAAAAGTTGGGGCGCCGTTTGCGCAAAGATGAAGTGGTGCATCACATCAACCGCAATAAAAGAGACAATTCAGCATCGAATCTGCAAATCTTCGTAAACCAAGAAGCACACGACAATCAACACAGAAAAGACGCCATCAATCACGGTTTTCAATACAGCATGACTGGAAAAAACAAGAAGTTTTCTTTGTATTACATTCTTTTTGGCTGGTGGAGCGATTGACGAACACACAGAAAAACAGAATGAAAATGAAGTATCAAACTCTATTGAACTGACTTTGTCGAAGTGCATTATTCCCTTTCGTGCACTGAGCTTGTCGAAGTGCACTATTCCCTTTGGTGCACTGAGCTTGTCGAAGTGCCCTCCTCTCTAGAATACCTAACCCTCTTAGAAAGCCTCAAAAAAGTCCGCTCCACAACATAATAATACAACGCAGCAAATGCAATCGCGTTAAATAAAATGTACACCAACAGCACCGTTCTCGACATTCCTACTTTGGTGAAAATCACGATATTTCCGCCGATCATTCCATGGGTTAAATACAATGAAAATGAGATGTTTCCTAAAAAAGTAGCTATTTTGTGTTCGTAGTTGAAATACAAAATCGCAAGTACGGTAATCGCAACAAAAGGCAAGGCTTCCCATTCTTTGAAAATGGCGATAAACGCCACAGAGAAGAGCATTGTTAGCACGAATTCCAGGCTTTTGATTTGTTTGGTGTAATACATGAAAGTTTGAAAACCAATGATGAAATAAATGTAATAATTCAATACCGTTTGATAGCTTTCTGGAATCAAAAATCCCGTTGCGAGTAGCGTGGCGAAACCAATGAATTTGTAAAGTGTTTTATTCACAAAAGTGTTATAAACCAAACCTGTAAGAATGTAAAATTGAAATTCAACCGCCAAGGTCCAAAAGATAATTGTGATCCACTGAACTTTGAAAAAAGGCGCCAGATAAGTAATATTTAGAAAAAATTGCTTGACCGTAGTTGGAAAAGGCAATCTCCACAAATAAACGAAAGTGTAATAATTGACCAGCAA
Source organism: Crocinitomicaceae bacterium (assembly GCA_041303135.1). Classification (GTDB taxonomy): domain Bacteria; phylum Bacteroidota; class Bacteroidia; order Flavobacteriales_D; family Crocinitomicaceae; genus JAQVCM01. Next base: position 1,250 of record JBFYPS010000252.1, read on the forward strand.
TAAAACAAAGATAAAAATAAGGTATGGCGGTTCGATGCGAAGGGTTCTTTTCAGTAAAAATCGAAAGAAATGCTTCAATTGATAATTCTTAACATACATCGAATAAGGTATGACAAATCCAGAAATCACAAAAAACATGATTACACCTAAATAGCCATAATTCAAAGATTTGACAAACATATTTGGATTTTCACCGTGCCAAATATACCCCCTAAAATGAAATAAACAGACCATCAAAGCGGCGATTGCTCGCAACCAAGTCAAACTGTGAATTGTTCCTTTTTCTTTCATATTTCCCGCAAAACTAAAAATTTATTCTAGTAGAAACTTGAAAGTTTGATGATAACTAAATATTCAACTGGTAATTGATTTAATAATTGATGATTAAATTGCATTATAATCTTATTGGTTGGAGAAACGAGTAAAATAAAGAAGGCATTACAAGTATCTTTCAAAAAAAAAGAGTGAGAATCTGCATGAAAATATTTTATAATTACCACACAAAAATCTCACTCTCAATAATTAACTGGTAGATTTTTCGCTAATATTTCTTAATCGAAGACGATCCTGTCAAGTTCAATTCACCAATGACACAATTTCCTTTGTAGTGAAATTCACTTGCGCCAGATGCATCTAAATTTAAATGATTGTTAACAGTTACTTCCACTTCGCTTGCGCCTGACAAGTCAGCATTTAGTTCATTGGTTTGAAAATAAAATGAATCAAATTCTGAAGCGCCCGACAATTCAAATGTGGCCGTATTGCATGTGCCTTGCAATTCCATTTCAGAAGCGCCGCTCAAGTGAATTGATGTTGAAAGCGCATTTAAACTCCCTCTAATTTCACTTGCACCAGAAGCTTCAATGTCCAGATTAATGGCTTCAAATTGATTGAGAAAAGTTACCTCCGAAGCGCCAGAAGCCTCCAAATTAACAAGTTCAGGCAAAGTGATGTGTACTTTCATCGTGGCATTTTTTCTAAAAGTAACGTTGCTCTTTCTGTAAATTTTCAACTTCCCTCCCACAACTTCAGTTACGACAAATTCATGCACATTTGAATTGGCTTCAACCACCACTTTTCGTACATTGCTTGAATACGTTATCGTTACTTCCATCGCACCTGAAACTTCAATTTGGTTAAATTCCGAAACCGCACGTTCCACAAAGGTGATATCAGAAGAAGGTTTGATAATTTTTTTTAGACAAGCTGAAAATAGCATACCAACTCCCAACAAAGCGATCATTAATTTTTTCATGATTTTAAATTTAATTTGTTTGTACTTTGAAGACAATCGAAAACGGGTTTACCCCTATTTGAAGCTCAGAAATTTTTCGGTTTTTTTTCCTTTTAAAATAAAAGGAGAATTCCTTAAAAAATTCGAATCGAAACATGTCCTCCAACCCACATTTGTACGTTGACATCAGAACTAAATGTTTGGTCGTAAAACTGATACGGCGCAATAGCTCGAAATTCTGTTCCTGATTGAGATGACGCATTTTGCACCACGTAAACATTCAGTGACGGTCCAACGGCGATTGCCAGTTTTTTCCTCCATTGGAATTGGTAAGAAACAATCAATTTATTGAGTGAATTTGTTTCGCTGAAAATCGCTTTTTGCAAGCTATAAGATTGTAAATCAAAAAAGATGCTGCTACGATTTGAAATATCAATGGATGTTCCGATTCCGTATCCAAAGGCCCAAATGGCATTCGAATTTTGAAGCGTTCTCATCGATCCGATGAAAGTATTGTAGAATTTTTTTGTTCCTGTTTTGAACGCCAATTGAAAAGGCAAAAATTCATTGCCTGAAATTTCAAATTGATGCAAACCTTTTCGTGAAAAACTAAAGAATCCGATGGGAACTCCAGAAATGGTGTCGTTGATGTTGATAACACCCAGCTGTAGTCCCTTGATATTCTTCGCAACATTCATGAAACCAGATATTTGAACACCATTGTAATCTTTGCGTGCAAAATTCACAAATCCAGCTATTTGCGGACCTTTACTTTCAATTCCTGCATAATTTACAAATCCTGCAATTTGAGTGCCTCGATAATTATTTCCAGCATAGTTTACGAATCCAGCCACTTGCGGTCCAGAAAAGTCTTTTGCTGCGTAATTTACAAAACCAGCGATTTGTGTTCCGATAAAATTCTTTGCAGCATAATTTACAAAACCAGACGCTTGGATTCCCACCGTATTTTTTCCCGAATAATTGGCAAATCCAGCTAACTGAACTACTCTTCCTGAATCGCCTTTAATGTTGTAAAAACTAGCAGCTTGAATGCCATCAAATTTTCCAATGGTCAAATTTCCAAATCCAGCGGCTTGTACCCCAACGAAATCTTTGCGAACGGTGTTAATAAAACCAGCGCTTTGAACGCCATAAAATCCGTCATTATTGAGATTTGCAAACCCAGAAAGTTGCACACCACTTTGGTAACCTCCAACAGCATTCAGAAATCCCGCAGCTTGAAAATAGCGCACTGAATCGACGTCAATATTAAAAAAACCACCAATTTCAGCCTTGCGAACGCCACCGTTAAATCCACCAATGACATTGAGCGAATAATCCACCACAGTAGATGAACTCAACATGCCATTCGTACCGATTGTCGGGATAAAAGAAACTTGACCTTTTGATTTCAACTGTTCTTTGAAGTTGGAAATATTGGCTTTTCGTTCCGCAGATGGATTCAAAAATTTCATGTTTTTCAACTTGTAAAAGAAATTGGAACTATCAGCCGTTGTGACAAGGTTTTCCATTTTCACTTCCGGACGGAGATAAAAATTGATCAATTCGGTTCCTGTCTTATTGATGCGTGCAATTGTGTCAAAATAACCAGCTTTTTTCACATTCAAATAAATCGCCGATGGATTGGTCAATTTCAAAGAAAAATGCCCGTATTCATCTGAAATTGTTGCTGTAAACGAAGTAGTATCGTAAATTGTCGCATAGGAAATTTTTTCACCTGTCAAAAGATCCAACACATAACCTTCCACACTGACTTCCAACTCTTTTAACTTCGGACTAGCGCGCAAAATGATGTAATTTCCTTTTCCCTGGTAACTCAATTGTCCTTGAAAAATATCATCTAAAATCTCGCGGGTTGTTAGATTTTGATAAATTCTAGAAAACCGCTGATTGCTATCAATAATTGTTGTTTTGTAAGCAAAAGAAAAGCTGCCTTGCGTTTCCATCATTTTCAGTGCCTCTTTGGTTGTGTTTCGTTCCAATTTAAGGTTCAATTTGCGTTCCAAAGGCGGAAGATTCACATTTTCTTGAGACCAAGAAATCAGCGCAAACAACCCAATAATCACACTACTAATTACATTCCGTACCATAAATTCCAATTGTATCGTTTTTATAAACTATGCGCACATCCATCAATTCCTTGATAATGTCTAAAATGGTTGCCAAATTCTCGTTTTTAAAGGTCACACTCAACGGGCAATCTTCAATCGCTTGGTCTGCAACCACAATTTTTCGATTGTAAAATTCACTCAAAACCGATGCGACTTCTTTCAACGAAGTTCCATCAAAAACGAAAGTATGATCCTTTCTTTCTTTCGGATTTTTATAGCGTGAAATCAAATGTTTACTTACCACATAAAAAGCACTATCGCCTGCTGCAACCGAGACTATATCTCCGTTCAAGCGCAATTCAACTTCTCCTTCATCGACAGAAACCTTTACAGTATCACCGCTATTTTTAATGTTGAAAACCGTTCCGATGTCATAAACTTCCAATCCACGGACTTTCAATATAAATGGATTCTGCTCATTGTGAATGACTGTGAATTTCCCACTTCCTGTGAGTTCGACCAAGCGTTTTTTCACATTGAAATCTTTAGACAATTTCAATTTACTTCCAGGTTGTAATTCCACAATGGATTGGTCTTGAAGCTTGAATGAATGTACTGCATTGGAAGCTACAAGAACCGTTTCGATTTTCGTCGAATCAATATTTTCATCTTTCGCTTGTTTGATTGTTGGATTGTTTCCAAAATTGAAGATTCCATTAAATAAAACAGCAAGAATGAGGATTGATGCTGCACCAATAAGCCAATACCAATTTTGTTTCTTGGGCGCCGCGTTTTGCAATTGATTTTCCACCTTTTCCCAAGCTTGATTTTCGCTCTTCACTTCAAAAACCGGAACAGCGTAAGTCAAGGAATGCACTTTTTCCAAATTGGTAAACAATTGCAAATTTTCTTCACTTTGTGCCTTCCAATCTTCCAGCTCCATTGCCTGTGCTGGCGTGGCTTCTCCATTCAAAAAGAGCCCGATGAGCGTTTCTATATCTTCGTTATTTCTTACCATCCGTTCATTAATAAAATGGTGACTATTATTGCTGGCAAATACTCTTCCAATTCCTCGCGCATTAATTTCAATGCCTTGCCAATGTGGTTTTCGACTGTTTTGATGGAAATATCCAATTTCTCAGCGATTTCCTTATAAGAATATTCCCTAAATCGACTCATTCGAAACACCTCTGCGCACTTGGTCGGAAGTGTTTGTATGGCATTTTCAATCTGTAATTCAAGTTCCGAACTCATGATTTTTGAGCTCGAATCAAAATCACTTTGAAAACCATTTTCTGTCTCTGCTGATACATACATAGTGTGCCTTTTTTTTCGTTTCAATTCATTCAAACTGGCATTGTATGTCGAGCGATAGAGGTAAGAGCGCACATCTTTCCAAATTTCTAGATCGAGTCGTTTTTCCCACAGTTTCACAAATAATTGTTGCACCACCTCTTCTGCCTCCACTTGATTTTTCAAAATGGAATACGCATAGCGACTAAGCCCTTGATAGTGCTCGCGAAACAACGTTTCAATCACCCTTTCATTGATCAGTGTGGTATCTTTCATTTATTTGTTTTGCTTCATAATATAGTCTGCCATTGCCATGATGACAACCGAAAAACAGTTTACCCCTATTTGGATCTTATTTTTTCTCAAAATTAATGTAATTTGACGCAATGAGCGTTCAAAGCATCTTGTTTGAAATGTATGAACTATTTCCAACTTACTGATATGCTGTAACAATCTAGCGAACTATTCAGAATTCAAAAACAGTTAAAAACAAAAGCAAATTTTCTTCAACTATCCACAATCGAGCAAACCATTGACTCATTTTACGTAAAATTACTTACAAGTAGACTTTAAAGCCAGCTTAGATTTGTCAAAAAGATATAATTATGAAAAAGGTTATTTTGCTATTATTCATTGGCTTTGGTTCTACTTCGGTAATGCATGGTCAAACAACATTCTCTACCTACAGAGGAACTTGGTCACCTACGATTTCTTACTACAATTTTAAAGAACAACGCAAGTTGGAAACTGGTACACCTTCGAAAAGTTTCGATGAAAATCATCTTTCTGCAAGTGGTTTTACATTAGGCATTAATGGAAGTGCATCACTTTGCAGTCTACTGTTTAAGGAAGATTCAAGATGGTACTTTGGTGACTATTGGTCTGGTGGTATTGGCGTTGCAAGTATGAAAAGAAAAAATTCACCTGGCAACGGTGGAACAACCAATTCTTTTGGCGGAACAGCAAACTTCGGTTTAGGTTTGTCTACAGGATTTGCTATTGGTGAGAGACTTGAAATCGGATTTCAAGCGCTATTTTTAAATTTATATTATACCACAGATTTTAACAATCAACTGGGTTTTCAGCAAAGTCCACTTTTCATTCCATCGATTAAATACGCAAACTTGATGTTAACTTGTGGCTTCGGAAAAGGACAAATTGGTGGCAATGGATTTAGAGCCGACACAACAAAACTACTGAACATTGAAGCAAGATTTTTTAACGATGAAGCTGACAGATTTCTTTTCGTTAGATTTGAGCGAAATTGGTATACATCTCCAGTTGTAACTTCTGTTACAGAGTTGGTTTCCACTCAACCATTTACACTGAACACCTATGGATACCGAGAAAGAGTCAATGCTTCGATGTTTTCTATAGGCTTTGCAATGACCTATTAGTCTAAAATAATCGTGATTGATGCACATATTGCATAGCAAAATTAAAAATTGAAACTATTCAGTAAATTTCAAAAGCATCAATCACGGTTTTCGAAACAGTACTTTCAAGAGACTTTGAATGAGGAAGCACCATTTGAACGTTAAACTTTTCACTCCACTATTTTTCCTTCTTCCTGCCAATTTTTGTCAACAAAACCCAAAAGAAATCAACGATTTTTTTGTTCGCCCGAAATTTATCCTTAAATTTATCTTCAAAGTTGAAATTATGTTTAACGACGAAGAAGACGAGTATTATGAGGGTAATTTCAACGAGGACCTTGAACGATTCGAAAAATCTTTGAAAGGAGAAACAGTTGGATTTATTGATAGTGACAGATTGGAAGCCATCATTGATCACTATTTAATTAACAGTCAATACCATAAAGCTAATTTGTGTGCAGAAAGAGGCATGCAACATTTTCCATACAACATGCTTTTCAAATTGCGAAAAGCGCAAGCAATTTCTGCCACTGGTCAGTTGAAAGAAGCACTCAATTTATTGGCACAAGTGGAAAAAATCGAGCTTCCTACTTGCGAATTTTTATTGACCAAAGCATCGATTTTCAGTCAGTTGCGCGATTCAAAAACGGCGATTAAATTTTTTCAAGAAGCCTTGAAAGTTTCTGAGCCAGAAGACAAAGACGAGATTTTCTTGGACTTGGCGATGGAGTTTGAAAACTTGAGCGAATACAACCAAGCGATTGAAGTGTTGCATGAAGCCATCAAATACAATCCCAACAACGAAGCAGCGATTTATGAAATTGCGTTTTGCTACGATCAAATCAACGAATACGAAAAAGCGATTCAATGTTATTCCAATTTCATAGACGAAAATCCTTATTCTTTCACGGCTTGGTACAATTTAGGAAACGCATATTCCAAGCTAGAAGATTGGGATCAAGCGATTTGGGCTTATGAATTTTGTGTCGCGATTAACGAAGAATTTTCGCCCGCTTATTTCAATTTAGGAAATGCATTTTTGTCGCAAGACAAATTTCAGTTGTCGATTGATCATTTTGAAAAATGCATGGAGCTCGACGGCGAAGACGGATTGGCTTTGTGTTACGTGGGTGAATGTCACGAACAATTGGGCAATTACGATTTAGCGAGACATTATTATCACCGAAGCATCGAGTTTTTCCCAGAATTGCCAGAAGCTTGGCTAGGTCTAGGAATTGTAAGTGATTTGGAAGGCAAAACCAACGAAGGAATCATTTTGATTCAAAAAGCCATCAATTTAGACCCAACAAACGGCAGTTTTTACCACGTATTGGCTGGCGCTTTTGAAAAAATTGAAGAATGGTCAAACGCTGAAAATGCGTATTTATTGGCGATGGAATTAGATCCAAACAACGAAGAAATTGTTTGCGACTACATTGAATTCCTGATTGATTTAGAAAGAATACTGGACGCGAAATATTTCATGGAAAACATGGAAATTCCAGAAAATTTGGTACTAATTACTGATTTGATAAAAGTCAATTTGTATTGGATTTTAAATCGCAAACAAGAAGCAATCGAACTACTCATAATTTGCATAATCGAAGATGAAGAAAAATCGAAAGAACTTTTTTCACTGTACCCCAATTTAAAAAACGAACAAAAAATCTTAAATTTGTTCTCAAATTAACAAACAAATATGAATTTCGAATTACCATACATTCCAGAAAGACCCGCAAAACCTAGAAACAAAGGAATCACCATGATGATGGATAAAGGACTCAGCTTGAGAGAAGTTGAGAATTTTATCGAAGCAAATGGACACTTGACTGACATCGTAAAATTTGGATTTGGAACCTCTTATGTGGCGCAAAATCTAGAAGAGAAAATAAAACTTTATTCAGAGAATGGAATCCGTCCATACTTTGGAGGAACGCTTTTCGAAGCATTTTTTGCCCGTGGAAAATTTGACGATTACTTGCGCGTAATGGACAAATACAAATTGGATTTGGCTGAAATTTCGGACGGTTCGATCATCATTAATCACGACGAAAAATGCGAATTGATCAGTAAAATGGCAAAATACAGAACCGTTTTATCTGAAGTTGGTTCGAAAGATTCAGGAATCTTAATCAGTCCAAATCGTTGGATCAAAATGATGACTACCGAATTGAAAGCTGGCTCTTGGAAAGTAATCGCTGAAGGCCGTGAAGCAGGAAACGTTGGTGTTTTTAGACCAAACGGAACAGCGCACACAATGTTGATTAACAAGATCATCGCAAAAGTGAAACCAGAAGACATTCTGTGGGAAGCACCGCAAAAAAATCAGCAAGTTTGGTTCATCAAATTATTTGGTGCGAACGTAAACTTGGGAAATATCGGTCCACACGAAATGATTCCATTAGAATGTTTGCGCCTAGGACTTCGCGGCGACACATTCTTCGATTTCCTCCCAGCCGACTACGCCGAGCGTTTGAAGCAAGTGGATAGTGATTCTGAGGAAGAAGACATGTAACAAAGAAGATTTTAAGACTGAAGACATTAGACTCGAGACAATAGACTTTAGACATTAGACTCGAGAATTCTTGATTTTTTGAATCTTTGATTTAATTTTTTAAGCAATTGGTTTCCATTTTTAGAGATAATTTCTATGCATTAAAAATGATGCCGGTAGGCATCAAACATTGGTAGCGATGGACAAAGTCCATCGTGTAAAAGTGGAGAGAAATATCTTTTTGTCATGGTTTTTGATTCAAAAACCATGACAAAAACTCTTTAAAAAAATTATTATTAAGTTGCGAAGAATTCGAAAAAGACAAAGAAGGATCAGGGGAGGAAAAGGAAATAATAGAATTATAATTCTGACCATATAAGTATCAATTAAGATAATTAAATTATGAGCAAAGCGAATTTTAAATCTATTTTCCTGTGTAATTTACGTAATCCGTGGCTCTTTTATGTCTAATTATCTTTTTTAAATTCGACAAAAAATGATTACCAAAAATCTCGAAATAAAAGGCCATTCTGGTGCGATTTACGCAATTGACGGCGTGGACGATTCCGTTTATTCTGGTTCGGGAGATAATTTTGTGGCGCGATGGAATTTGACTTTGGGGACGCAGGATGCCTTTTCTATCAAGGCTGACAAAAGTGTTTACAGCTTGAAACTGATTCAAGATGATAAAATATTGGTTTTCGGCACATCTTCTGGTTCTTTGCATGTCGTTAATCTGGAGGAAAAACGCGAATTGAAACACTTCGTTCAACACAAAAGCGCCATTTTTGCGATTGTGGAGAATTTTCATAAAAATCACCTTTACACGACCGACGCAGATGGAAATCTAGCGATTTGGAATACTCTCAATTGGAATTTACTGATTTTCTTGCCCTTGCAAGTAGGGAAAATTCGAGACATTCACGTGAGCAACGATGGGAAAATCATGTTCGTTGCTTGTCAGGACGAAAACATCCGCATTTTTGAAACCAGCAATTACAATGAAATTCAATCTTTTCATGCACACAAAGATGGCGTCAATTGTTTGCATCTTTTTCCGCTCAAACCA
>JBFYPS010000253.1:0-17936 GCA_041303135.1 Crocinitomicaceae bacterium
GGTAAATAAATGACATTACTTTTGTGTCATCAAATAAAATTGAGCACAAATAAAAATTTATACACTAAAATTAAAAGTTATGTCAACAAAAACTATTTGGAAATTAGATCCTTCTCACTCAGAAGTACAATTTAAAGTGAAGCACTTGGTTATTTCAACTGTAACAGGTCAATTTACAGATTTCACAGGAGAAATTCACACAGAAGGAAATGAAATCGCTGGAGCGAATGCCATTTTTGAAGCGAAAGTGGATAGCATTTCTACCAACAATGCAGACAGAGATGGTCACTTAAAATCAGCTGATTTCTTTGATGCGGCAAATCATCCAACAATCAATTTTTCAGCAACTTCTTTTGAAAAAGTAAGCGGAGATGAATTTGAAATCACAGGAGATTTGACTTTGAGAGGAATCACAAAATCAATCAAATTGAAATCAGAGTTGGGTGGAATGGCAACAGATCCATACGGACAAGAGAAAGTAGGTTTTGAGATAACAGGTAAAATCAGTCGCAAAGAATTTGGTTTGACTTGGAGCGCAGTCACTGAAGCTGGTGGTGTTGTTGTAGGTGATGAAATCAAATTGTTGTTGAACTTACAATTTGTAAAACAAGCATAATTCAATCTTAGCAGATTAAAAATAAACCAAAACAAAAAGATAATCCCGCTAGTTTTCTAGCGGGATTTTTTTGTGAATTATAATTTGTTGGATTCTAATCTCAAACCGAATGCTTACTTTTGATTTATGAACGTAAAAAACATCGATTCAAAAGTTGCTTTGCCTGTCATGGAACGATTTTACACCATTCAAGGTGAAGGTCGCTATTCAGGAAGAGCCGCTTATTTTGTTCGTTTAGCAGGCTGCGATGTCGGTTGTGTTTGGTGTGATGTGAAAGAAAGTTGGGATGCTGAAATTCACCCGCTTTTGACAATAGACGAAATTATCGAAGAAATAAAACTTACTCCAACCGAATTTGTAGTCATCACCGGAGGTGAGCCCGCCATTTATGATTTAACAACTTTGGTTGATAGATTGCACGAAAACAACTGGGAAGTAGCCATTGAAACTTCTGGTTGCTATCCGCTTAAAGGCGCAATTGATTGGTATTGTTTTTCACCCAAAAAGTTCAAAGCGCCTTGCGACGAAGCTTACCAAAAAGCTGCTGAATTGAAAGTGGTAATCTTTCATAAGTCTGATTTTGAATGGGCTGAAAAACACGCGACGCTTGTAAATTCAAATTGTTTGTTATACCTTCAACCCGAATGGTCAAAACAGGAACAATTATTGCCACTCATAATCGAGTATGTAAAAAAGAATCCGAAATGGAAAGTCTCTTTGCAAACACATAAATTCATGAATATTCCTTGAAAATGAAACATATATTATTAATTATCAGTCTTTTTAGCTTGCTTTCTTGTGTAACAGCACAGCAATCTTATTCTACTAAAAATAAAAAAGCAATTTCCCTTTTTGAAGAAGGGCAAAAAGCCCCAAATCAATCTGCAAGTCCGAATGGAATGCCGAATTATCCGGCTGGAATTGCCATTATGGACAAAGCAATCGAAAAAGATCCTATGTTTTGGGAAGCATATTTGGTAGCGGGAGAATTTGCTGAATATTCAAATCAATATGACAAAGCGATTAAGTACTACGAAGCTGCTTTGCGCATCAATCCTAATCACAGTGTTACTGGAAGCACGCAGTTTTATCTAGCCAATTTGAAATTTGCTGTTGCTGATTATAAAGGTGCTTTGGATTTATTGAAAGGATTTATCTCCAATCGTAATGCCAATCCAGAATACGTGAAAGTGGCGAGAGAATTACAAGCTTCTTGCGAATTTTCGATTCAAGCATTGAATAATCCTTCTGATTTTGAACCAATCAATATTGGACCTGGAATCAATACCAAAGATCCTGAGTATTTCCCAACAATTACAGTTGATGGAAAAACGATTTTGTTTACACGCCGCATTTTTGACGCACGTGTTCCGCGACATTTAGACCAACCAGAAAATTTACAACAACAACAAGAAGATTTTTACATATCGCAATTAAGCGATAAAAATATTTGGATGAAAGCAGATCCAATGCCAGTAAATATCAATACGGTTAACAATGAAGGCGCACCAACTTTGGGCCCAGATGGACGAACATTGATTTTTGTTGGTTGTCCTGATCAAACAGGTGAAAATTATGGTGAAAACAGAAATGGGAAAGGCAGTTGCGATTTTTTCATTACCAAAAAATTAGGCCAACGTTGGACCAATCCGATTAACCTTCCAGGTAGTGTGAATACCCGAAATTGGGAAACACAACCTTCACTTTCTTCAGATGGAAAAACAATGTATTTCATTCGTGGAATGCGCGGTCAAAGTACGACTCGAAATGATGATATTTACATGTCAACCATGAGAGAAGACGGGACATGGAATGAAGCTGTAAAATTACCACCTCACATCAATTCTCCTCAAAATGAAGAGTCTGTACTAATTCATCCTGATGGTAAAACCTTGTATTTTGCATCTCGTGGTCATGTCGGCATGGGAGGAACAGATTTATTTGTTTCAAGAATGGACGAAAAAGGGAATTGGGGAAAACCTGAGAATTTAGGTTATCCGATCAACACCAAATTCGACGAAAATTCTTTGATGGTGAGCGCTGATGGTGAAATCGCATTTTTTGCTTCCGACAGAGCTGGCGGCTATGGTGATTTAGATATCTATTATTTCGTGATGCCCGAAAATTTGCGTCCTACAAAAACCTTGTATTTTGAAGGAATTGTTTACGACGCAGTGACCAAAAAACCAGTTCCTGGAAGATTTCAGTTGATCGATGTGAAAACTGGAAAAGAAGTCATTCGTTCTCAAGCAGATTTAATTACTGGAGAGTTCATGGTTTCCTTGCCATTGAACGCTGATTATGCGTTGAGCGTTGAGTTTGAAGGTTATTTTAACTTTTCTAAAAACTTCAATATGATGGTTGCCGAAGGATTGGAATCTTTCAAAATGGATGTTCCGATGATTCCATTGACAAGCGCCGAACCTGTGCTTTTGGATAACATTTTCTTTGATTTCAATAAAACTGATTTATTACCAGAATCTTATGTAGAATTGGCAAAATTGAAAAAATTCTTGGTTCAAAATCCAACTTACAAAATTGAATTGGGTGGTCACACAGATACACGTGGTGAAGCAGCGGATAACTTGGTGCTTTCACAAGGTCGTGCCAAAGCTGTTGTAGATTATTTAATCAAAGAGGGAATTGCATCTGATCGATTGGTTGCTAAAGGATATGGTGAAACATTACCGAAAATTGCTGATGCTGAAATTGCCAAATTGAAAACGACCAAAGAGCAAGAAGCTGCTCACAGAAAGAATCGAAGAACTGAATACAAAATCATTGCTAGATAATGCATTTTTTAAAACTTATTCGCCCGATAAATTTGGTCATCATCGCGTTGACCATGTATTCCGTAAGGTTTTTTTACTTTGTGTTAGGAGGTGCATATTCGAGCAATTCGGCGGAAGGTTTTGATTTCTTTTTATTGGTTTTTTCAACTGTTTTAATCGCGGCTGGTGGAAATATTATCAACGATTATTTCGATGTTCGCGCGGATAGAATCAATCGACCTGAAAGATTAATAATTACCAAGTATATCAAACGAAGATGGGCAATTATCAGTCATTGGGTTCTAAATTTGGTTGCTTTTTCCATTGCGATTTATTTGAGTGCGCGCTATCATACTTTTTGGTATGTTTTTGTTCATTTAGTGACCATCAACAGTTTGTGGTTTTATTCGATGTATTTCAAAAGAAAACCTTTCATTGGAAACATGCTGATTGCAGGAATGACGGCGCTTGTTCCGATATTATGCGGCATTCATTTCTATTTTCAAATTGATTTTCCGAAAGAAAACATTACGGTTTTTCCAGCTGTAGAATCTTTGCATGATAGCATCGCAGTTTGGAAGAATTTTTTGCTCACCAAAGGACGATTCATTTATGTGTTGGCCTATTTTGCATTTACATTGAATTTAAGCCGAGAAATCATTAAAGACATCGAAGACATGGAAGGCGACAAATTGATTTTCGCTAAAACTTTGCCTTTGATTTTGGGAATCAAAAAATCACTTTGGATTGCAATGTTGATTTTACTTTCAGCACCCATTTGTTTTACGGTGCTGTTTTTATTGCAAGTTCACAGAGATTTCGCTTTTCATTTGTTGGCATTGCTACCATTGGCGCTTTCAAGCATCTTGAATTTGTTGAGTATCGTTTATTTATTGAAAAAACAAATAGAAAAGAAAACGTTAAAAAAAGCAGATTTTTTCATCAAAATAGCGATGTTAAGTGGCATTTTAATCCCATTTTATTGGTGGTTTTTGTTGATGCGTTAATGGCATTTAATCAGAACTGACGAATTTCATATTTTGTCGTTCATCTTGCATCAATACTTTTTGTAATTTCGTTTCAAAATTGTTGAGTTATGATGATGCCGTTTAATTTGCACCAATGGATTGAAGAAAACAGAGATTTGTTGAAACCACCTGTTGGGAATAAAAACTTGTACAAAGAAGCAGGTGATTTTATTGTGATGATCGTTGGTGGACCAAATGCACGTAAGGATTATCATTACAACGAAAGTGAAGAACTTTTTTACCAAATTGAAGGTGATATCACGGTGAAGGTTCAATTAGACGGTAAAGCGAAAGAAATCCAAATCAAAGAAGGCGAAATGTTTTTATTGCCTGGAAATATTCCTCACAATCCAATGCGCGGACCAAATACTGTTGGTTTAGTAATTGAAAAAGTCCGTAAAGGAACGGATTTGATGGACGGTTTGATGTGGTTCTGCGAAAAATGCAATCATCCATTACAAACATACAGATTCCCGCTTTCAAACATAGAAAACGATTTCTTGCCAAGATTCAGAGAATTCTATGGTTCTGAAGATATGAGAACTTGTAAAAGTTGCGGTCATGTGATGGAAGTAGATCCAAAGTTTGTTTAAAAATATTTTAGTTAAAAACAAAAGCCACTCAATCTGTTGAAGATGAGTGGCTTTTTTAGTATTCTGCAATTAATTCTACTATTTCTTTCTAAAGAAAATACGAATCGGAATTCCTGTAAAATTGAAATTAGCGCGTAATTTGTTCTCCAAGAAACGTTTGTAACTATCTGGAATATATTGCGGTAAATTACAGAAAAATGCAAAAGCAGGTGCATGTGTTGGCAATTGCGTGATGTATTTAATCTTGATGTATTTTCCTTTCAATGACGGTGGAGGAGTGGCATCAATAATCGGCAACAACAAATCATTTAATTCTGATGTTGGCACTTTCTTGATACGATTTTCATATACTTCCATCGCTGTTTCTAGCGCTTTGTGGATACGTTGTTTGGTCAAAGTGGAAGTAAAAATAATCGGAACATCGTTAAACGGCGCCAATTCTTCTCTCAATTTTTCTTCGTATTGCAACATCGTCGTGTGGTCTTTCTCCACTAAATCCCATTTATTGACCAAAACAACCACTCCTTTGTGGTTTTTCTCAATCATGTAATAAATGTGCAAATCTTGCTTTTGAATTCCTTCTGTGGCGTCGATCATGAAAATACAAACATCTGCATTTTCAATCGTGCGCACTGAACGCAAGGTTGAATAATATTCGATGTCTTCCGTAACTTTCGCTTTCTTGCGAATTCCAGCAGTGTCAATCAACATGAAATCAAACCCAAAAGCCTTGAATCGCGTGTTAATTGCATCTCTCGTAGTTCCAGAAATGTCAGTTACAATGTTTCTCTCTTGGCCTGTGAAAGCATTGATCAAAGAAGATTTTCCAACATTTGGTTTTCCTACAACCGCAATTCTTGGTAAATCAGAAACTTCCTCAAATTGTGCATTTGGATCAAAAGCATTGATGATATCATCTAACAATTCTCCTGTACCTGAACCATTTGTAGCAGACATGTCATACACATCTCCCAAACCAAATTGGTAAAATTCAGACGACAAACCGTAACGTTGTGTATTGTCCACTTTGTTGGCAACGATGAAAACTTTCTTTTTAGATTTTCTCAGCATCGCAGCCACCGTTTCGTCTAAATCAACGATTCCAGTGGTTACGTCCACCATAAAAACAATGACACTCGCTTCTTCAATCGCCAATTTCACTTGTTTGCGGATTTCTCCTTCGAAAATATCTTCCGAACCGTGCACATATCCTCCAGTGTCGATCACCGAAAAAGGCATTCCGTTCCATTCCCCACGACCATAAATTCGGTCACGCGTCACGCCGCTAATTTCTTTCACAATCGCATTCGACGATTCTGTCAATCGATTAAACAAGGTCGATTTCCCCACATTTGGCCGCCCTACAATGGCTATAATATTGCTCATAATTTCTTTTTTTAAGACCGAAGACCAGAGACCAAAGATATTAGACTGGATTGGTCTTATAATTTTCGGTTACCATCTATTTTCTAGAGTCTATTGTCTCAAGTCTATTGTCTCAAGTCTAATGTCTTAACATCTTCTCTAATACCCATATTTCTTCAATTTCACCTCCGATGCTCTCCAGTCTTTGTCTACTTTGACGAAAGTTTCTAGGAACACTTGTTTGCCGACAAAGTTTTCGATGTCTTTGCGAGCTTCGCGACCGATTTTCTTCAACATGGCGCCGCCTTTTCCGATGATAATTCCTTTTTGAGAATCTCGTTCAACGACAATGACTGCGCGAATTTTGATGATTTTTTCTTCGTCTAAATAAGTGTCCACTTCAACTTGACAAGAATATGGAACTTCTTTGTCGCAAAACAAGAAAATTTTCTCGCGAACCATTTCTGAAACGAAAAAACGAACTGGTCTATCTGATAATTCTTCTTTGTCAAAGTATGGTGGCGATTCAGGAAGCAATTCCAATAATCTGTCCCAAACCCATTCTTTATTGAATCCGTGCAAAGCTGAAACTGGAATGATTTCCGCTTTAGGAAGTTTTTCTTGCCAAAAATTCATTCTTGCAGTCACTTGTGCTTGATCTGCAACCAAATCCACTTTATTGATAATCACCAAAACGGGGATATTCAATTTTTGAATGCGCTCCAATGTTGCCACATGATTCATTTCACTTTCGTAAATATCTGTGATGAAAAGCAAAATATCCGCATCTTTGAAAGAGCTTTCCACATAACTCATCATCGCTTCGTGCAATTTGTATGCGGCATTCACAACGCCAGGCGTATCAGAAAAAACAATCTGATAATCTTCTTCGTTAACGATTCCGTGAATTCTGTGTCTGGTAGTCTGTGCTTTGGATGTTACAATCGATAGTTTTTCTCCTACCAATTGGTTCATTAACGTGGACTTACCAACGTTTGGGCTGCCAACGATATTGACAAATCCTGCTTTATGTGACATTCTTGTATTCTAAATTGAACTGCAAAGTAACGAATAATCTGTTTGTTATCCTATTTTTAGCCTAGGTAGAAAATTTCACTTTAACAAACTTGCGCGATACAACTTCAATTCGTCCCAAGAAAATTCGTCCCCATATTTTTCTTTTAATGGCGTAAGTGATTCTTCTGCGTAACCATCAAAAGCAGTTTGCAAAGCAGCCAATCTTTCAGGTGACAAAACTTGTTCAATTTCGATCAGCTCTTGTTTGATGAGGTTTGCGATGTGACCCAAAATCGTTGATTCAGAAAGCATTCTGAGCGTTGCTATTTGAGAAACGGTTTTGTTTTCTTGAATCATTTCATAAGTCAAATCAATGCTCGATTTTTTCTCTTTCTTTTCCTTGGTTTTCGTTTTTTTGACAACCTTGATTTCAATTGTTTCCGTTTCTTCAAAGCTGTTGTCTAAATCCATCAATGAAGGATTTTTTCTCAATTCTTGCTTGATTAACGCAATTTTGGTGATTTTATAGTTTTGAATTTCAGTATTGAAAACAGTCTCTTTGGTAATTTCTTTCCCGTTTAAAACATTATCCAATAGGATTTTAGCACGTTTCAAATTCAGAACAACAGTGATTTGTTTTTCGTCAATTTCCTCCAATTCTTCTACATACGCTTTGATTTGTTTCAACTTTTTAATTTCTTCAATTTTTTTCAAAGTACTGTAAACCAACCCGTCTAATGTTTTGTAGAAATAATCAAAAGCGGCTTGAAATCTCTCAGCAGTAAATTCAATATCAAAAGGTTCTTTTCTGAAAAGATTGTCTAATTGATTCATGAATTTCTGAGAAGGATCGATTAACTCATTGATACTAGAAGCTTGTCGATGTGCCCAAACTTTGTGTTTGTATTTTTCGGTTTTCGAACCTGTACCGATATATGATGCTTCATGAATTCGCCATGCATCGTTCAAATCTCGCCATTCAAAAGCGGTTTTCAGGGTGTTCAGCAAGAAATTCTTTGTTTCAATTTCAAGGCTATTTTCTAATTGTTTTTCATCCGCTTTGTTGTTGGCAAATTGCATCACATGTTGATCATTGCTCAATCCATTCATGCGCATCGGCGAAAGTAAAACCAAGCCATCCAAAGAGCGCAAACGTGAAAGTGCAACATATGCTTGTCCTGGAGCAAAGACCTGAGAAACATCCAAAACTGCTTTGTCGAATGTCAAACCTTGGCTTTTGTGTACCGTAATTGCCCAAGCTAATTTCAACGGAAAATGAACGAAAGAACCCAAAACTTCTTCATTGATTTCTTTGGTATTTTCATTCAAAGAATAGCGAATGTTCTGCCATTCATGTGTTTCCACTTCGATTGTTTTTTTCTCTTCAGGAAAATAAACCAAAATTTCGCCCTCGGAAAGAGATTTCACAACGCCCATTTTTCCATTGAAATAATTTTTTTCGGACGAAGGATCATTTTTGATAAACATCACTTGCGCGCCTTTTTTCAATTCCAAGGTTTCTTCTAAAGGAAACATATGTTGCGGAAAATCACCAGTGATTGTGGCGTCATATTTGAAACTTTTGCCTTTCAATTCTGCCAATGATTTGGCGTTCATTTCATCTGCTTTGGCGTTGTGTGTTGTCAAAGTGATGTAGCCTTCATTGCTTTTTAAATCAAAATCTGGATGCACAAATTCATTCAAATTCTCCACGTCTTGCGCGGTTATAGAATTGTTTCTCAGGTTATTTAGAATGTGAATGAATTTTTCGTCCGATTGCCGGTAGATTTTTGTCAATTCAATATACAAGGGTGGATTTTCTTGAATCACGCGGGCATGAAAAAAGAAAATGCCAGGATAATATTTGCGCAATTCGGCCCATTCTTCGTTTTTTACAACAGGCGGTAATTGCAATAAATCTCCAATATACAATACTTGTACACCACCAAAAGGCGCGTTGTTTTTTCTTACATTTCTAAGTGTCCAATCAATCGCATCTAACAAATCTGCGCGCAACATGCTGACTTCGTCAATGATTAAAAGTTCCATTCCGAGCAACACATTTTTGCGCTGTTTATTCATGTTGAAATGGCGCATCAAGGTGTCTTTCGTTTCCAATTTTGCTCGATCTGAGAAATTGGGTGCAGTTCCAAATTCTGGAATAAATCCAGCGAACGGCAATTGAAACATGGAATGAATGGTCACGCCACCTGCATTCAAAGCAGCGATTCCAGTGGGCGCAACGATGACAGCTTGCTTGTGTGTTGAAGCAATGATTTTGTGCAATAAAGTTGTTTTTCCTGTTCCAGCCTTACCAGTTAGAAAAATGGAACGTTGAGTTTGGTTGATAAAACGAGTTGTAAATTCCGCAGGATCTGATGTTTGTGACATTCTTTTTGATAATTTGATAATGAAGATACGAAAAAAGAACAGATTGAAAAGTGTTTTTCGAAAAAAAATAAATTATTTTGATTTTCTAAATTTTAGTTGAAAATCGTACATTTGAGTATGATAAAATGGTTGATTTGTTTGGGTTTTGTGGGATTTATGATTCCCGATTTCACCGCACAGGTGGATAAAAACATGCAAATTGTTGATAGCGCAACCGTTATTGAGGTAGATAAGCCGGCTGAGTTTCCGGGAGGTGAATCTGCCATGTTTAAATTTTTAAGCAAACATTTGGTTTATCCTTCTCGAGCAAAAGAAGAAAAAATTAGTGGCAAATGTTACATGCAATTTGTTGTAACAAAAGAAGGTTTAATCGCAAATGTCAAAGTCCTTCGTGGTATTTTAGAATGTCCCGAATGCGACCAAGAATGTATTCGGGTTATCAAATTGATGCCTAGTTGGATTCCAGCTCAAAAAGATGGAAAGCCAGTAAATTCATATTATGTATTGCCCTTTACTTTTCACCCAAATTAAAGTTTCATGAAATGCATTTAAGTATGAAAAATTGGATAATTTGCATGGTTTTTATGGGATTTTTGATTCCAAATATAACCGCACAGGTTGATAAGAATATGCAAACCATCGAAAGCGCAACTGTTATTGAGGTAGATAAGCCTGCTGAGTTTCCGGGAGGCGAATCGGCCATGTTTGAATTTTTAAGCAAACAATTGGTTTATCCTCAAATTGCTAAAGAAATGGGAATCAAAGGGAAATGTTTTGTGCAATTCGTGGTAACAACAGAAGGATTAATCACAAATGTAAAAGTCCTTCGTGGTGTTAAAGATTGTCCAGAATGTGACAAAGAATGCATTCGAGTTATCAAATCAATGCCCAATTGGATACCAGCGCAAAACAAGCACAAATCAGTAAATTCTTATTATCAAATTCCCTTTATTTTTCAGTTAAATTAAAGTTTTATGAAACGCATTTACCACTTAAGTAGTTGTTCAACTTGTCAGCGCATATTGAAAGAAATCAGTCCATCAGCAGAAGTTGAATTGATTGATATCAAAGTACAAAACATTGATGCTGAAACCTTGGATTGGATTAAATCGAAAGTTGGTTCTTACGAGGCTTTGTTTTCGAAACGCGCGATGAAATTCAAAAGTATGGGATTGAACCAAATGCAATTGACGGAAGCAGATTACAGAAAATACATGTTGGAAGAATATACCTTTTTGAAGCGACCTTTCATGATTTTCGGCGAGCAAGTATTTATCGGCAATGCGGCCAAAGAAGTTGAAAAAGCAAAAATCGCTTTTGGATAAACAAGGATTGTTGAACTAATTTAGGACGAATTTGTACTGCGTTCCATGAAAAAATGGTTTTCAGTACTTTTCATTCAATTTTTTGTGATTTTGGGTTTCCACGCCCAAAGCAAAGGACTAGTTTTGGGTCGTAATATCCAATTGCCAGAAATTGATAGTTCGATAAAACTTCAGTATGAATCGGCATTTCCTTTGGATTCACTAAAAAATTACGATTTCATTTTGATTTTTTCTTCCTCCAATTCAAACCTCACTACTGACGCGGTTTCAAAAATCGAAGCATACGTCAATCAAGGTGGAAGCTTGTATCTCGGTGCTGACAATTGGCCATTTGTGGAAGAAAGCAATCAATTGACGCAGGTTTTTTTCGGAAAACGCTATTGGGGAAATCAGCAACAGAACAACGAATTGATGCGCGAAAAAAAGCTAGTGAAAGATGATTCTGATAATAACCAAGATTTTGCACTACAATCCACAGTTACATTTCCGATGGATTATCGCCTGAAAGTGGAAGTTTGGTCGGGCGACGAGCCATTGATTCTATCAGGTAACTTTGGAAAAGGTAAAATAATCCTCGATGGCGGCTACGCAAGATTTAATGTAGCACTGAATCAATCAGCTGAAAGCAAGCAAATTTTCAAAGAATTGATTGATTTTTTGGTGAAATGAATTAAATTAAAGAAGTCACCGTCTAGCGTCAATCAACATATTCATTTCTAGCCAATCTGTCTTTGATTTCTTGCAGATTTTGAGCTTTTTTCTCGTTTCTTGCTCTTTTTGCCGTTTCGGTAAAGTATTTGTGACTTGTTAAGAATGAAACTTGAATTTCGTCCCACTTTCTATCGCTGTCGATTTTACCATGCTCACGAAGTTCTCGTCGCAATTTGTCAGCAATTTCATGGAAATCAGCTCTTCCAAGGTAATCTAAATCGGCATCACAAATGATTTCTTCCAAATGATTTTGTGGATTGTGAGGAATTTGCGTTACATAAATCAATTCTTTGATTTGCTCAATGTGATTTTCAGAATAACCGAAGTTTGGTAAAATTTCTTCAGCCATGCGCGCGCCTACAGGTTCATTTTTCTCGTAACTTTCGACAAATCCAGCATCGTGATAAGTTGCTGCAGATTTTAGCAAAAACAATCCTTCATCAGTAATTCCCTCAGAAAGTGCCAATCTTTCTATGGCATGACAAACGTCTTTGGTATGTTCAACACAGTGATAATGCAATTTTGGAGAAAGTTTCTTTTCCAAAATTTTCATAATGTGTTTTTCCGCTTTGTAATAGTTGATGCTGCTGTAAAAGTGTAAGTTCATGATTTGTCTGAACTTTTCATTTGGATACAGTCCTTTGCCGTCAACGGATAATTCAGGCTTAATGCCTTCAACGTTATACATTTCAACGTATCCTTTGCTTTTGGACATGGCTTTTCCACGGAAGGTGCAAGTGAAATATGGTTCGATGTGTTTAAAGGTATTTCCAGAAATATTCACTTGACCAGGTTCGCCCAACATTTCCATTCTTTGAGCTTGGTTGACAGTTGAACCCCAAATATCATATTGTAATTTTTCTGAACCAATCACACCAGCAGTTACTTCGCCAGTATTGATTCCAAGGCGTAAATCCCAAATAACTTGATTGTTTTTTTCAGCCTCCGTGCGCAAAGATTTCACGTAATCTTGAATTTGCAAAGCGGCAATACAAGCGTCAATTGGATTGGTAATATTTCGCAAAGGCACACCGCCAGCGCACATATAAGCATCACCAATGGTTTTGATTTTTTCGAGATTATTTCTGACAATGATTTCATCAAATTTCCTGAAATAGATATCCAACTGATTTACAAGATCAGAAGGTTTCATTCTTTCAGCAATTTTTGTAAATCCAACGAAATCTGTAAACAAGACGGAAACCGATCTAAAGGCGCGTGCTTGCGCTTTTCCCTTGTTTTTTAACTCTTCATAAGTCGATTCAGGAATGATGTTTTTGAGCAATTTTTCTGTCTTTTCTTTTTCAATTTCTAAGAGTTGTTTTTGCTCTTCTAGTTTGTCTCGTTTTTCTTCGATGGTTCTTTTTTGCTTTTCAATTTTTACATTTTGATTTCTAATTTCCTTGGTTCTTTCAGCGATTTTCATTTCCAATCGCACTTGTTCACGGCGTTCGTTGTCTATTTTTTTGCGAATAAAAACAAAAACAGCAATTCCAATTATCAGCACAATTAAAATCCAAAACCAAGCTGTTTGCCAAAAAGGTGTTGCAATCACAATTTCAAGCGTTGCAGGTTCATCGCTCCATTCTCCATTTCCAAGTCTCGCATAAACTCTTAATGTGTATGCTCCAGGCTGCAAAGAATTAAAGTGAATTTGGTTAAAATTTCCCATGAAAATTTCACCTTCGTCAGAACCTTCCAATAAATATTTGTAGTAAACCAACTCAGGATTGCTTAAATCTACAGCCATTACTTTAAGCGTAAAGCTTCGCTGTTTGTAAGATAAATCAATGTGAGAAGTATTTGAAATCGTTGTCGTTAAAATATTTGTTTCGTCGTTGGGTTTGAGCCAATTTGCATCCAATTTTATTTTGGTAAATTTTACCTCCATTTTTCTGGAAACATTGTTCAATGTGCTTGGATCAAAGTAGTTAAATCCTGAAATTCCACCAAAAAATAGGATTCCAGATTTTGAATTTAAAAATGCTCCTTGATTAAATTCATTGCTCAGCAGTCCATCAACTTCTGTAAAGTTGGTAGCTTCAAAATTAAAAATGTTGAATTTGGAAATTCCCTTATTAGTACTTAGCCATAGATTTCCTTTGTTGTCATTTAAAATTCCATAAATGACATTGTTTGGTAATCCGTTTTTCTTGCTAAAGATTTTTCCCTTTCCATTTTTCATGTCCAAGCGAATGATGCCTGAACCCATTGTTCCTAACCAAAATACACTTTTTGAGCATTGATTGATGTGGGTGATATAATCTTTCGAAAGTTTGGAAATGATTCCATTGAATTTGGATGGTGCAATCCAGATTTTTTTGCCATTTTCTTTCAATTCATTCAGCCCACCAACGCTAGTTGTAAACCAAATCTTCCCATTTAAATCTTTGTAAATCAACCTGCAAACACCGGGTGTAATCGTAGTGTTTTTTTGATTGGGATTGTGTTCGAAAACGGTAAAATCATTTTTGGATCGGTCATACAATAAAACACCTCCTTTGGTAGCCAGAAAATAAAGATTTTCTTTCCAATGTACGATGTTATAGACTCTTTCAAAGTTGGAAGGATTTTTAAGTTTGTCGAAAGTAATCTTGTTATACTTATAACTGCTCCCAAAAATTTTGAGAGAAAAAAGTCCATCAGTAGCTCCAATCAATAGTTCATTTTCTGAAAGTACATGAATGCTTAGAATGGATGTTTCTCCAACGCTACCTTGTGTGGTGAAAGGTTTGTTTTTAAAAAATTGGTCAAATTTTCCTGTAGATTTATTGAGTCGTGAAATGGCATTGTCGGTTCCAACAAAAAGAAATTTACTATGATTATCCTCCCCAAAACACCAAACACTTGGCGCTGGAATTCCCTTGGTTAAATCACCGCTTGCGCCGATGCTCAAAAATCCAGCATTGATTGGATCAAAACTTCCTAATCCACGATTGGTTCCCAGCCAAAAAGTTCCATTTTTATCTTTGAAAAGTACATTTACATCATTGTCAATCAAACTGTTTTTTTGAAAAATATCATTTGTTGATTGCGTGATGACTGGTTTTTCCAAATTTAAATCAACTGAAAATAAACCTTGAGATTGGGAGGCGATAAAAAAGCGACTTTCCGATTCGATTTCAATGTCTGAAACATTTACTAAACCAAAAGACTTATCTAGTAAAGGTAAAAATGGGGTAGCAAAATTTGAATGATTTTTTAACATGTAAAGTCCTTGATTGGAACCTAACATCCAGGAACCATTTTCCATTTTACGCATCGTATTTATGCGGACAAAACTTCCTTTTTTACCAGAAATTTTGATGGGTGAAGCTACTTTTGTTTGAATATTTAATGAAAAAAGACCTTTGTCTTCAGTACTTACAAAAAGATGATTTAGGTCCTTGATGGCAACAAATTGAATTTTATTTGAAGGTAAATTGGTTTTTAGTTTTTGAATATTGGGGCTGTTTTTTTTATGATAGTACATGCCACTTGCAGCACTTCCAAACCAAATATTTCCTTGTTCATCTTCAACCAGACTTTCAATTTGTAGCGCGATATTTCCTTTGAGTTGAAATGTTTTAAAAACTTCTAAAAGTGGATCATAACAAGTTAATCCATTGGCAGTTCCAAACCATAACTTTCCATCAGAAGCTTTGATTGAGCTATGGATATAATCGTTTTCTAGTCCTTCAATTTTATCAGAAGTGAAATTTTCAAAATTTTGTCCGTCAAAACGATTCAAACCATCTTGTGTTCCAATCCACAAAGTACCTATGTCGTCTTGAACAACAGTTGTTACAGCACTTTGCGACAATCCATTATTGATCGTATAATTTCTAAATCGATAATTATTTTGAGCAATAGATTGACCAATCGCAGCGATGAATAATATGAGAAGTAGTTTCTTCATTTCCTTCAAAATTAATAAACTCACTTTGAAATTGCACTTTATTTGTTGTTAATGTTTTAGAGGAGGCTTTGAAATGTTGATTTTTCAACAGTTTATAAAAGTAGAAAAGCCACTAAAATCAAGGGATTTAAGTGGCTTTTATTAAATTTTTATTCAAATATGATTTTTATCAGTTGAATATAATCATTTGAATTTTAATGTTTTAAAATTATTGCATTTTAGGATCTGCCAAAACACTGTCTACCCAAGATTTACCCCACAAAGTGATTTCATCTTCAGTCCAAATGGCGGGATAAAAGATTCTTTTTTGGAATCTTGGAGGTAAATATTGTTGCCAATTTGTTCCACCTGTTGCAGCTACATCTGAAGATTTCATTTGCAAATATCTTACGGCAGATTTGTAATGTGCCAAAGGCCAATTGATGTTCACATTGGTGTCATTTTGTTTCAACGCTTGAATGATCGCAGGATTTTTTTGCTCCTCATCAGTCAATCTTAAATATGCTTGCCAAAGATTCGTCGTTCTATTTGCTTTACCAAGTGCGATGAATTCGTCTTTGTATTTGGCTTCAAATTCAATTAAAGTCAATGTTTTAGTTCCCGTTGCTACCTCAGTTGCGCCTTCTTTCCAATAAATGTGTTCAAACATGGCTTCAATGTCTTCTGAATTGGCAAACATGGCGCGTTTTTCTTTGTGAACCAAATTGATAAACTCTGTTGAATACATTTCAATTTTTCTGTATTGCGCAGATTGAAAACCACTTGCAGGAAGTAAAGACAATCTAAATTTTAGAAATTGTTCTTTTTCCATCCCATCAATCATGATTTGAAAACTGGCAGTTAAGGCATCAAAATAACGATTGATTCTAGTTACTCTTTCCAAGAAAAATTTTCCTGTTAAAGCTTGATGATTTCCGATTTGTTCAAATTCATGCAACGCCAAATTGAAATACAATTCTGTAATTTGGTGATACATGATAAAAATTTTCTCATCAGGGAAACTGGTACGTGGATTTTGTAATCCAAGTAAGCTATCTAATTGTATGTATTCCCAGTATTTAACTGAATCTGCATACAATAAACCATCCAAATATGCATTCAAATCTTGCCCGATTAAGGCGTACTTTTCCTGCAACTTTTCAAGTCGTTCTTTTAGTTCTGGTGTTATTTCCATTGTTAATGTTTGACAATAACAAATATAAACTTTACATCAACATAAAAATAAATAATTTTTGTTTAGAATTTAACAAAGACTAAATACCAATGATTATCAATTACTTAAAACAAAAAATGGCGTTTATTTAAACGCCATTTATCATTATTGTTAAAATTTGAACCTACTTTACTTTGTTTATTTCATGTTTTAATCCTTCCCATTCCACCAAATGTAGCTTCACAATTCCAACAGGAATTTTTGCGCGCACAAAAATTGGAATGCGATTTTCGTCATTGGTAACCCAAAAACTGACATCGTTTTCATTTTTAAAATACCTTCCTTTTTGCAATACAGGTACAAACTTTTTGCAATTGAATTTTCCTTTGCGAATGTGGATCACTTCATCGCCCACAAATTTGATTTTCAAAGGCCAGATTTCATCGTCCATGAAGCATTTGAATTCAACTACATCGCCGACTTTCATTTTTTTGAAATCCAAGGTTCTTGCGTAGTAAAATGAAGAAACCATGTCTTGAATTGCTAAAGGAACTGTAAATTCTTTGCCATTTCCATTATTGACTTTCAATTTGTCGTGTTTGAAGGTATAATCTTGCGTTACTTTGTGTCCGCCTTCATCTACTCTTCGCACGAATTGCCATGGAAAAACACCTTTTTTGTCGATGTAACTTTCATAAACATCATTGACTTTGAAGAAAGTATTGAATCCTCCCAGCGTTCTTCCTGTACCTTTCATGTGCAACAATTCTCTCTCGCCAGATTTTTTGGTCGTTTTTTTAACTTCTAAAATTGCTTCACCAGCATCCACAATACCATAGGTAATTCGATACCTCAACTTTTCTCCTGCTTGAAATGCTTTGTTTGTAACTGTTGGATACGTAACAACAGAGGTGCTGCTGGTCATTCCGAAAACAACAGCAACCAAACTCAATGCAAAAAACCATTTTTTCATAATCATAGATTTTAGATAAAAACTGTAAATCAAAGTACATGCCAGAAAATAATTTTCTAATTTGATGCTGCAATTTTAGATTGATAACTTCATTC
>JBFYPS010000254.1:0-21264 GCA_041303135.1 Crocinitomicaceae bacterium
GAGAATGAGGGTTTCTGCATTAAACAATTGTTTTTTTTAGGCGTATGAAAAAACTTGTATTTACTTTCTTTTTTTTACTGATAACGTGTGCTTTTTCAGCGCAGTCTATCGAACATAAAAAAACTAAACAAGTACACATCGGTGCCATTTGGGGCGGTGTTTATGGTTATTTGGAATGGAACAGCGACCTTGAAAAGGTATTAAGAGCTAAAAAGTACTCAGATGCTGAAATTCAAGAAATAGCACGATTAACCAAAGTTGAAAATCATCCCATTCATATCAATTCTCCTGAGTTATTTTTTGCAAACAAATATCATTTTCACAATTTTCATGTAGAGGAAATTGCAAGTTTTTCAAGTTTGTATGTTCCTGAAAACAAGGTTTTGAAATACAAATTATTGTGGATTCCTTTTGAAGAAAATCAAAATCAAGTAAATGGATTGAAACCAACAGATAAAAATGGGTTTTATATCATCATGCATCGGATGAGTGTTAAAAGTGTAGCCGAAACGAAGTCAAATCTTGCTGTAATTACAAAGGAAGATTTGGAAAAAATAAATGCTGAAAAAGCAAGACAAGCTGCTTTAAAAATGGAGCAAGATGCAGTGGCAGCGGAACGACTGGATAAAACATATACAGTTACATATGTTCTTCGTAAAGTAAGTTCCAATTTTATTTCATCCGCAGTGTATTACAGTGCTGCTTTTGTTGAAGTATACGACGAAAAAGATACGAGATCAGAGGAGCGAATTCGACAAGTTGCAGAAACGGAATTTAAAAAGAATATTAGTCTTAATGGATATCAGATTCATTCTGTTCATTTTGACAATTTACCTGCTAAAGATGCACTCTTGGTGCTTGGTGCGCTAATTGATTTAAGTGACACAAGACTCTATAAAACCGAATTACATTAAAAAAACTCCCTTACTTGAATACGATGAATCAAAGGTTTAGAAAGGAATTTTATAAAAAAGGCATTTTATTGTTGGCAATTAGCATCCTAAATACTGCTATTCTTGCCCAAAAAGCACCAGATTTACTGAAATCGAAAGATCAAATGGTGGCTTCGGCTACGATCTATTATCATTTCAAAAATCCACTTATCAAAAAAGAATTTGATGCAGGTTCAGATTGGCGACAAATTACATTCAATTCACAATGGTTTCAATTTGAATATGGATTTGGTGAGGCTCAATTTCAAAATTATTTAGGAGCAAGAGATACTTTGTCGATGCGTGAAACTGCTTTAATGGCACATTTTCCGATTCAAAAATTGATCAAAGGCCGACGTATTTTCGATATCAAAGGCGCATTAATGGTTCCAGCACTTTCTGGTGGATTTGGATTTCGAAGACTTAACAACAACGCCTCACAATCCGTTTTTAAATTGGCACCTTCTATCTCCTTTCAATTTCCTTTTGTAGGTATTGATTTTCGATTAAATACCAATATTTCACTACAGAACAAAGGACTCGAAGCAGCCAAAAACTTTTCTTTTTATCCTGAAATTGGAATCAAAATCGATGGTTTGTACAATATGATGGACGCCGAAAGAATGACCGCTGCAAAAGGCATTGGAGTCTATAATAAACTTTCAAGTTGGACAACCCGCATAAACGGTATAGAATACAACCTTATTTGCATCGAAACAATTCCCTATAAATGGGAAAGAAACACAACCATTGTAGGAACTTTCACCGCCATAGCACCTCATTATGCATTTAGAAATTTTGGCTATGCTGGACAAACGAAAATGGTTGGTTTGGGATACTATATTCGATCTGGATTTTTATATTCGGATTTATTAATTGAAACAGGAAAAGTTGGATTTGCATCTGAAGCCAAGGAAAAACAAACAATTGACAATTATTCGCCTGGTCCGTTTTTCAAAGTCAATAAGGAATCTAATGAGTTTGCTGGTCAATATCGAATGAACCGCTTTTACGGAAGAATTGGGGTCGATTTATTCGAAATATTTGCTGGTCAACACGCTGGAGTTGATTTCAATGACACCAAGTTTACCCGTTGCGCGGTTGGTTTAGGACTTGGTTACGCACAAATCAAAGGATTTGAATACGAAGCAAAAGATGGCTTGGAACGAGCAGACAATGCTTTTGATGCAGATTTGACCTTGCTTGCAACGTCTAGAAATCACGCAAAATTTGGAACAAGTGGCGCTTTCTTTACATTTTATGCCAGCATCGAAGCAGGTGCATTGGTTTATACAGTAGAAACATCCCGCTACTTTCAAGCAAATCTAGCAAATACGACCAATTTTTCTGTTGCTTATCTGTTTCCTTATTCTCGCTTTATCAAAAAATATAAAGCCATTAAAGCATATAAATTGGATCAAAAATGAAAAAAATATTCCTCATACTATTTGTTGTTTTTGGCATTACTTCAGTTTTTGGTCAACAAAAATTTATGCTTGATGCAACCGCTGGAAAAGAAGTAGATTTAAATTCAACCTATTTTCCTTATACTTTTTCTTCCCTACTTAAATTAGGTCCTTTTTACATGGAAGGAAATTATAAATACAATAATTTGATGCGCACAGAACATCAACTGATCAATCCCACAGAAACTTTTGGAGGAAAAGTTGGTTTACTCAGATCAACAGAAACGGAGTCTGGATTTCGTCACCTCGGTTTTTCTGTAGGTTATGTAAATGATGACCGAATCAAACGAGTTGGAATTGATGATGCAGATTTGTATCCGTATGATTTGGGTGGAAATAGATATGAAATCGAGAAGATTTTTCTCCATTCAAGAACACAACAATTTTCCATCGGATTTAAATTTATTTCTTATTCAACAGAAAAACAAGATGAACTGGAAGAATTCGCAGATGCTTTTGACCTCAAATTTTTAAAACGTAAAAAATTCTATTCTCTCATTAAAATGGATATGGAATTGCTCTTTGCATCCAAAATCGATTATGATACTAGTATCGTCTATTCACCTTACGGTTTATTTGTACCGAAAGATTTGTATCTCAATCAAGAATACAAAAAACAACGGGTCGGCTTTTTAGTTCGATTTATGTACACGCCGTACATGAAAATCGGCTTTTCGGCAGAAATGGGAACCCTTCCCGGTATTAAATTCAGCACGGGAACAGAAAATGATGTGAATTTAACTTTCAAGTTTGGAGTTCATTTTAACCTTAATTATGCAACAAAAATTTAATAGTCTATGCGTTTCATTCTATTTTTAATTTCTTTGGTAATGTTTGTCTCCTGCAAAAAAAACAGTGAGAATTTGCTCGAAAAGAACCTTAGCGAAAGTATTCACATGATGAGTAGCGATCTAAACACCTTAATCTTTTCACATGCACTCATCGATAAATTTTGCAATGAGGAATTTTTTGACAGTGCTGACTGTTTCAATATTGAAAGCGATACCACTTTCGGCGTTGTCACACACTTGATTCACTTCGAAAAAGAAAATTATTGTGATTACTATAGCGATTCAACAGAAGGAACGATTCAAGTGAAGTTTGATGCCAACTACGGAACAATATTGGATACTGTAACGATGAAATACATAAATTTCAAATCAAACGGTCATACTTTCAATGGGGAAGTAAAAATGCTTTTC
Organism: Crocinitomicaceae bacterium; assembly: GCA_041303135.1. Classification (GTDB taxonomy): domain Bacteria; phylum Bacteroidota; class Bacteroidia; order Flavobacteriales_D; family Crocinitomicaceae; genus JAQVCM01. Next base: position 3,601 of record JBFYPS010000254.1, read on the forward strand.
TTAAGCAATGTAAACTTTTCCACTACGGTTCAAAAAATACTTTTTTCTGATTTAGCTGTTTCTTATAATGGAATAAACTACACAATTCAAGGAGCACTATCGAGCTATTTAAATCAGCAAAAATATAAAGCAAGCGGAAAAATTGCTAGTACCTTGTTTGATGAAAATGTTGAAATTAATATTGTCAATGATATTGAACATCAGGGAAATTATTCCTTTACTCAAGCAGTGCATTATCCTTATTTTTTAAACGGAACAGCTAATTTCAAAATTGGAAAACAACTTTTCACAACACACTATGGAGTAAACAGTCAAAATTATCAGGATTATACCAGGGCAATCTGTATAGATTCGATTGGTTTTAGGTACATTTTACCACTGAGTAAACTTTAATATCTGTCCGTTTAAGGTAAACTCAAGATTTAATAATTACGATTCATTTTAAAGACCAATTTCCTTCAAAACACGCATCACAAAAGAACTTTGAACCGTCGAAATATGGGGAATCGAAGCCAATTTTCCTTTCAAAAATTCAGCATATACTTCCATATCTTCCACTTCAATCAGCAATAAATAGTCAAAATTTCCAGCGATGTGAAAACAGGAAGTCACTTCTTCCAGCTCAATCACTTGCGATTCAAAAGATTCCAATAATTCTGCGGCGTGAGATTTGAGTTGAACATTGCATAAAACCCGCAAATTTTTACCCATTTTTTTCTTGTCCAATACAGCCTTGTAACCTTTAATAAACCCGCGTTTTTCCAAGCGTCGAATCCGCTCGTATGTAGGCGTTACAGTTAATCCAACTTGCGCGGCAATTTCCTTTGAACCCAATTTGGCATTTCCAACCAACAAAGACAAAATCTGCACGTCAATTTGATCTAATTGATATTCGGACAAAAAAATTTCTTTTTCCATAACTAAGAATTGAATTTCAAAGATAAATAATCTTTGATTATAATAAAATAAAGTTCTATTTTCTTTCAAGTAAATTCAAATAGATTTATTTTCTACATTGTTTAAAATTTAAAGATAATACGATGGATCCAAAAAACATGCGTCCCGAAAGTTTGATGATGAGTTATGGTTACAAACCTGCTTTGTCTGAAGGAGCTTTGAAATGTCCGATTTTTCAAACTTCGACATTTGTATTTCAAACAGCACAAGAAGGTAAAAATTTCTTCGAAGTTGCTTATGGTTTGAGAGAACAAGGAAAAGATGAAGAAATGGGATTAATTTACAGCCGTTTGAATAATCCAGATTTGGAAATTTTAGAAAATCGCCTTTGTTTGTGGGACGGCGCGGAAGATTGTGCCGTATTCGAAAGTGGAATGTCTGCCATTTCAACTGCGATGATGGAATTCATGTCGCCGGGTGATTTATTGTTGTATTCTCGTCCTGTTTACGGCGGGACTGATCATTTCATCAATCACTTTTTGAAAAAGATGCAAATTCAATCCATCGGATTTTTAGCTACTGAATCGAAAGCAGAAATTATCGCGAAAATTGAAGCAAGTGGTTTGGGACATAAATTAGCAATGATTCACATCGAAACACCTGCAAATCCCACTAACGCGTTAATTGATATCGAAATGTGCGCAGAAATCAAACAACATTTTGCACAACCAGATCGCGAAATTATTTTATCAGTTGACAATACTTACATGGGTCCAATTTGGCAACATCCTTTGAAACATGGCGCTGATTTGGTTTTATATTCTGCAACCAAATATATTGGCGGACATTCAGACGTCATCGCTGGTGCTTGCTTGGGTTCAAAAGCCTTGATGGGAAGAATCAAAGGATTGAGAACTTTCCTTGGAAATATGGCAGGACCTTGGACAGGTTGGCTATTGATGCGTAGTTTGGAAACTTTGAAAGTACGCATGGATCAACAAGCCACAAACGCTGTGGAAGTTGCCAATTATCTGCGCAATCATCCAAAAGTGGAAAAAGTTTACTTCTTAGGATTCATCGACGAAGTTGGAACTGAAGTGGAAAAAGCGATTTACCACAAACAATATTTATCCGCTGGTGCAATGATTGCATTCGATGTGAAAGGCGGCGAAAAAGAAGCTTTTGCATTTTTAGACAACTTGAAATTGATCAAATTGGCTGTTAGTTTGGGCGGAACAGAAAGTTTGGCAGAACATCCACAAACAATGACTCACGCCGATGTGCCACAAGCAGACAAGCAAGCGATGCACATTACTGAAAAATTGGTACGCGTTTCCGTTGGCGTTGAATTTCATGGAGACATTATTGCTGACATTGCGCAAGCGTTGGAGCAAATTTGATGACCTCATCAATTATTAAAAATAACAAAGGCTGTCACTTATGCGACAGCCTTTTGCATTTATTGGAATAATATCACTTATTCTTTCACTATTCTAAAAGCATTTGCTCCATTTTCATTGCTTGCTTTCACAACATAGACACCTGAAGAAAATGTGCCTAAATCAATTACTTGATTGTTTTGCAATTTTCCTGCGTCAAGCACCAAATTACCAGTAAAGTCATATACTAAAACATTTACAAAACCGCCGTTTTCCATAGAAACAGAAACTTTTCCATTCGTTGGATTTGGATAAAGTGACAATCCTAAATCTACATTCAGCTCATTGATAGAAACCTTAGAAACGGTTACGCATGATGAAGTGTCTTTACAACCATTTGAATTAGTCACAATCACTGCATAATTTCCATTGGCTCCAGCTTGAAAAGTTACTGCATTTGCACCTGAAACCGCTTGATTGTTTGTGCAATTAATCCATTGGTAATTTTGTCCTGCAGGTGTTGCTGTTATTGTAATCGGTCCTGTCAAAGAAGCACCAGCAACTGGCAATGCATTCACAACAACAGTTTGCACAAAAGAGGTAGCTGAGCAACCGTTACCATTTGCTACCGTAACAGTGTAATTTCCTGCAGTAGAAACAGTGATTGCTTGCGACGTACTTGAATTTGACCATGTATTTCCTGTAGCTGCAGAAGAAGTCAAAACAACGTTATCGCCAGCACAAAAAGTCAAAGGTCCATCTGCAGTAATTATTGGTGCGGCTGGACTTGGGTTAACCGTTACAGCGGTAGGTGCTGAAGTAGCTGAACAGCCATTTCCACCTAATACAGTTACGGCATAATTACCTGAAGTTGTTACAGTAATCGATGTCGCAGCACTTGAATTTGACCAAGTATTTCCACTTGAAGCAGAAGAAGTCAATACAACATCATTGCCATCGCAAAAAGTCAATGGTCCATCAGCACTGATTGTCGGTGTTGCAGGATTTGCATTCACATTGATAACTGTTGCAATCGAACTTGCTGTACATCCGTTTACATCTGTCACAGTCACTGAATAGCTTCCAGTAGTTGTAACAGTAATCGATTGATTCGAAGTTGAATTTGACCAAGCATTTCCGCTTGTAGCAGAGGAAGTCAATACTACATCAGCGCCTTCGCAAAAAGTAAGCGGTCCGTCAGCAGTAATAATTGGTGTTGCAGGATTTGGATTGACAACAATCGTCAAAGATCCCATATTCGCGCATTGACCAGCATCAGGAGTGAATGAATAAGTTGTGGTTTGCGCGTTATTCATCGCAGGAGACCAAGTTCCTGTAACCCCAAAACCGTCCATAATTGGCAAAGCAGACAAAGACGAACCACTACAAATCGGTGAAACTGGCGCAAACGAAGGAGTAACAATTGGATTCACAGTCACCGTCAAAGGAGATGAAGTAGCCGTACAACCGTTTCCGTCGGTAACTGTAGCAGTATAATTTCCTGTAGTTGTAACATTGATTTGCTGACTTGTTGCGGTGTTCGACCAAGTAATTCCGCTACTCAAAGAAGCAGTTAAATTGACACTTCCACCGGCACAAAAATTAGTCGTGCCATCAGCTGAAATTGTTGGCGCCGAAGGATTGGTATTTACGGTCACAATTCGATCATTGGTTGTCGTTCCACAGCCATTGTTTGCCGTTGCGCGCACGGTGTACGATGAAGCAACATTACTCACCACACCCGAATTAGCATCAATTGAAGCTCCTCCAGATAAAATACTGTAAGACATTGTTGGTGAAGTTCCCGTTGCCGAAGCAGCATAAGTTGAAGATTGTCCTTCACAAATGGTTGTAGCTCCCGAAGTAAAAGATGGAACACCTGGTGCCACACAATTTGAGGTCGTTGTTCCTGAAATCACCACATTTTTATTTCTAAAAGCAGTGGTTGCAGCTACCAAGTCCATTCCAAAAACGCGCACAGTTAGTGTACTTCCACTTGGAACAACAATATTCAAACCAGTATTGGTATAACTATCAACACCACCAACAGCTGTGTAAGTTGCGAAATTATTCAAGGAATAATACAAAAATGAGGAAGGTGAAGACGAAGAAGCCGAAGCAGTATAATTGATTGAAGTAACAGTTAAATTATTTCCTGCAGTTGGAGAAACCGTATATTGATAATAATCTTGGTTGTAATAAGAACTTGTAACGTCAAACGACAAATACGAATAACTGATCCAATTGGTAGAACTCACTCCGTTAGAACCATAAGACATTGAGCTGATACCGCCACTGCGATAACCTACGCCATGCGTAACAGCGGTTGCTGTAATATTTCCAGAAACAGCCGCGTTTCCGTTGGAAGTCAAAGCCCAAGTTGCTGTCGCAGCTTGACCAAAACTAAGCGTCCCAAAGGACAAAGTGAACAAAAAGAAGGCAAAAAATGCCTTGAATTGTGTAATCGTTAATTTCATACAATGGAATATTGATTAATAAACAACCAAATTAATAAAATTACACATACGACGTAGGTAGGCTAGCCCCTCAATTATTTGAGTGGTATTCTCAATTTAACGAACTACAATTTTACCTGAAAGTTGATTGCCAGATTGGTCGCTAACGTTCACAAAATAAATCCCTGCTGGCAAAAGATTATTCTCAAAATAAATCGATTGCACTCCTGGCGTTGCTTCACTCGTTTTGCTGGAAACCAATTTTCCATCTGCAGTGTTCAAGGTCACAGCGATTTCTCCTGAAAGCTTTTTGTTTTGAATCGATACCACAAAGTCACCGCTCGTTGGATTTGGATAAATCAAGAAAATGGATTCTGATGCATCACAATTCAAACTGATTGGATCGAATTGTCTTGAATTACCGTCGAAATCAACTTGAACCAAACGGTAGTATCTCAAACCTCTTGATAGATTGTCGGCAAGGGTATATTCTCTTTTAGAATTTGAATTTCCAGCAGCTTCAACTTGGCCAATTTCTTTCCAAGAAACCAAATCTGACGAAACTTCCACTTCAAAATAATCTGAATTTTTCTCTGAAGCAGTTGTCCATGAAACGTGACTCGTATTGTCGTCGCAATATGCTGAGAAATCAACCAATTCAACTGGCAACGGATTCGCTGAATTTCCTCCAAAACCGAAGTTTGACCATCCTGTAACTCCCGAACGTGTTACTGTTGGAACCGCTGTTGAACCAGTAGCGCCAATATGTGTTCCTGGAGTTGTCCAATTACCACCTCCTACTCTTTTCAATAAAGTTATACCAGCCAAACTATTTACAGTTGTAAATCCTTCGCCAGTAATCGAAATTGTGTACGTACCATCTATCAATTTTCCAGATTCATTGTCGATTTTCCAATATCCTTGATTTTCTGTTGTAACGACGTCAAATCCAAATCCTCCTGTACTTGCGTCGGGAATAGTCAAGCCCGCCATTCCCATCGCTGATGCGATAAATTCAACTGTCAAATGGCCGCCAGCGCTTGCTGCTGAAGTGTATTCTACTTTCGCAAAACGCTTTTTCAAACCGCTCTCATCAAATCCCATTGGAAACAAACCTGATGCATCTCCTGAATTGGTGGAATTAAACCAACGTTTCATTTTTCCTAAAACATAACCTGTCGTGTAATCCAACGTTCCCAATTGTGCCGTTGAAACACCTAATTCTAAAGTGTTTGCTGCTGTGTTCACATGCCCTTGAATCATTTTCAATGTGTTGGTCACAATCAATGAATAAGTCAACGTTGTTGTTGCAGAAGAACTTCCTCTTTGTACATACAAATTAACAATCGATTCTGGCAATCCATCGCCTGAAGTTTGGGTGGTTGTTCCTACAAATCCATAACTTGCCGTTGACAAAAATGATCTTGTTGTTGTGCGCACATTTCCTGAGGCGGCACTTGCAGTTATTCCATCTGAACTTCCGTATTTCAAAGTCGATCCTGCGTTCACAATGAAAGCGCCTGAACCACTCACTACATCGTTTGCATCCAATTGGAAAACGGCTGGTGAATTGACGTTCAATGTTCCTGTGACAGCAAAACTTGCTTGCGCACCAATATTTTTGTCATCAACATTTGCGCCATCAGCATTCAATTCAAGATTGAAATAAGAAACATTTGAACTTACATACGTTCCACGAATATTGTGTGATTGAGCACTGCTCGTTCCATACAATTCAACTGTTCCTCCAGTCAATACATAAGGATTATTAACTCCCGTCAATTGAGGTAATGTTACACTCAATTTCGCCATTCTCAATCTTCCGCCTGTCATTGTCAATCCTGCATCACCGCTGAAAGTTTTAGTTTCCGCATCCACCACAGGTGTTCCAGAAATGGTCACATTGTTTGTAACAGTGGTTGCACTGCTAAATCCTTTGTAATCCACTCCTAAAGTATTATTTCCACTATAGGCTAATTTGTAATAAGTCGGTGTTCCTGATAAAATTTGAATTGCATCATCTCCATTTAAATGAACCGTTCCACCAGTCAAAGAATAATTTCCGTAACCTGAAAGTTGTGGCAAATAATTACTCAAAGGTGTACCCGTAATTGTTGAAATTCTGTATTCACCGTCTGACATTACCAATCTTCCGGTTCCAGAGAAATCACCAGAATTTGTGCCAATCACAATTCCCTTTTGGATCTCCAAACGACCACCTGTTGGCTCTATTGTTGTTGAATTTGAAATACCAATGTTATTCGACAATGTCAGCGTCAAGGTATTATTCAATAAATTGGCATAAACTACTTTTCCAGTTGAACCTGTGGTTAAACCGTCACCCGTCATTTGGTTTGCTTTTCCAACATACCAGAACCTAGCGATTTGATTAAAAGTTTTGTTTCCTATCGGTATTTGCACATTTCCAGACAAAGCGGTATTTTTCACCAAGCCATCCGTTGAAGTTATGTATAAAGTACTTCCTTGATTGGAAGTAAAAGTTCCTCCTGACGTTAAATTCGAAATAATCAAAGGAGTTGTGCCATTTGAAGCCCAAGAGAAATGCAGTTTAGCACCATCCTCCACCGTAAATGTTGAATTTGTTCCTAGTTCTAAATTGTTATTTAACAACTTTACAAAAGCACCAGTCAAAACCTTAAACTTGATATAATTATTTTCATTTGAAACGGTTGTTCCAATGTCAATTGTTTGTGTTAATGCATCCGTCGTACCATCTCCAGTTCCATTGAAATTCAAAGTCGAAACCATGTTTGTATTACTGGTGCTCAACAAGGCATTACTAGTTGCAGAAAGATCACCTTTTAAATTTACAACAGTTACTGCAGAGGCAGAACTTCCTAAATCTAAATTCAACTTCCCTGAATTTGTCAAGGTAATATTACCATCTACATTTAAGGTAACATTTGGACTGTTTGATGTTGAAGAATTTGAAGCCCTAAAATCCAATGTTCCGTTGTGGATAAAATCACCATTAACGGTTACGCTGCATGTATTAGAAGTTGTTGTTAAATTGATTACTTGATTGTATGTACTTTCAACGACCAAATCGCCACCGACAACAAACGAATAATTTCCTGTCACAAATGCACGACTATCAATTCCATGGCGAAAAATCAAATCACCATTTGTTAATTTGCTTGCAGTCATCGCGGCTGGAAATAATGGAAATCTTCCATTCCCTTCCATATCAATGATAAAATTCCCAAACATCGCCCCGTTATAATAAGATATTGCTGACATGTCTTCTGAAACCAAATTTCCATCACCACCAGCATTATCAGTTACCAAAACAATAAAATCTGAATTTTCATGAAATCTTTCTGTTCCTGCCCAAAGATTTGTAGCATGCGCCGTGGTATTGGTTCTAACAAAAGTAAATGTTGCCCCATCTTCCACTTCTAAAATTCCATCTGAATCGAACTTAATACCATTACTTTCTTTGTTGAATCTTCCACCTGTTTTTACCAATAAGTTTTTAAAAGTTGGCGTAACTGTACTGGTACTCAAAATCGCACCAGATTCAATGATAATGTTCTTTGCAGAATTCGTTCCAACCAACATAACATTATGGCGAATATATACTGTATTGGTTGTATTGGTTGCAGGCGCTGAAGATGAAGTCCAAGATCCTGAAACATATTGTTCCCAAGTGGTTGTGCTACTTGCTACTGTACTGTGCCAAGTTCCACCTAAAGTCGTTCTATAAGCATTCGCAGGAATAATCACCGCGGAAATATCAAACGTATTAGATGTTTTGGTATTCGAAAAACTCAATCCTGTTGTAGTGGAAATCAAGGTAATTCCTGTTTGGGCAGATGAAAACGAAACGCCTGTCAAACTTAAAATTCCTGTGTGTGTCGCTGTAATTGTATAAGGCGAAGAAGATGTCATGTCGATTCCTGAAGTGGTCAACGTAACTGTGCGCGTATTGTCGAAATCCAAATTGTTGTTTGCATCCACAAAGCTGATTGCTGGCGTTGGACTCAAAACTGTCGTGATACTTGTTGAAACTGGTTGTTGAGAGAAAATCATTCTATCAGCAGTCACTTCAATTCTGTTTCTGTCTGTCGTTGTGCTCGAAGTTGCTGCGCCCGCATCAGCTGTCGCAAAAGATGAACCAGTGATATTAGATGTCGCACTGTTTACTGTAAACTGCAATTGGTGATTATCTGTTACAGCAGCCAAGAATGAAACATACAAAGTCAAGGTTTTTGTACCGTTGTCATTCGCAGTCACATTTGCGCCACTCAAACCAGAGAAAGAAATATTTCCACCGCCAATCGATGGTGCATTATCCACCAAAGTCGAACCTTGAAACAATGCCGCTGAACGAATATTCGCAATGTTTGCTACTGTGAAAGAAATTGCATTCAATTCAGTTCCCAAAGCATCTGCATCCGCACTTGCGCCTCCATCTCTAATGGTAATTCCCATCACCGCAATTCCATTCGCAGAGGTTGAAATTGTTGCCGATTGGTAAGTGGCGTAATTGATATTGCTATTGTACGTAAATCCTGATTCAACGATAATATCAGAAGTATTGGAATTAACTCCCGTTCCTTGAATCGCAAAAGTGTAAGTTCCTTCGTCTGAATCGTCATTTGCAATGGTCAATGTCGCGTTGCGAACCCCTACTGCTGATGGATCAAATGTAACTTGAAAAGTTGTGCTTGAACTAGCTGCAACAGTTGATGATGGTATAGCTGAAATCGAAAAATCTGCTGCATTTGCACCTGAAATGGCGACATAAGGCGAACTTCCTGTCAAGTTTAATGTTGCTGAACCTGTGTTTTGAATTGTGAATGTTCTAACAACTGTTCCTCCTGAAACTGCAGTTGTTCCAAAATCTGTGTGGTCTGCCGTTGCTGGCGTTGCGTCTCCTGAAACGATGCTTGTTGCATTTCCTTGCAAATTGATTTCTGGACCGTTGAAAGGCGTTACATAAATATCGTCAATATTTAACCTATTTGAATTTGAAGATGTTGACAATTTCACAATTCTGAAACGTACTGTGCCGGATAAATTTACCGTAATTGTTTGACTTGCTAAACCTGCTGAAGTTGCGGTGTATGTTGAACTAACAAACGCTGTCCAAGTAGATCCGCCGTCGGTAGATGCCTCTAAACGCCAGGTAGCATCTGCATCGCTGCCATACATCCCATGCAGAAGAGTAACAGAACCTAAACCTGTTGCCAAATCAAAGTTCATAGTTAAATTACTTGTGCTATTTCTTAATCTCGCAGACCTTGTCCCATTTTTCTTATCATTGGCATCACCGGTATTACACAAAGCATTCGTGAAAGTCCAACTGCCTGCCGTGAAAGTTCCGCTCCCGCCGTACCCAGTAATACTACTTCCTGTCTCAAAATCTTCCCAAGGAGCGGTGATTACCACTTGATTTTGCGCCACATCCGATGCTGCTGCATAATTCGTATTGCCACTTTGAGAAGCCGTTATTACTGTTGTTCCTGCGCCGACAATCGTTACTGTTGAACCTGAAACGGTCGCAACTGCTGGATTTGAACTCGTGTAAGTAACAGTCAATCCTGAACTGGCTGTTGCAGTTAAATTGAAACTCGCTCCACCAACCAATCGATCTGACAATGCGCCAAAAGTGATTGTTTGCGATGCTTGCGTGATGTTTGCTGTAATTCCTGTTGGTTGTGTCAAAGTGTAATTTCCTGCGCCAGCGCCACCCAAAGTTGCAGTTGAAGTGATTGAAATTCCCGTGGCAACATTGGCACTTGCGAAAGTTCCAGAACCTGTGAAAGTCACTACATCTGGCGAAACAACGCCTGTCAAAGTTCCTGTGAAAGTAGCAGCCGTAGAAGCGTCATACACTTTATTATTTCCTGCTGTACTTGTGATTGTCAAAGCTTTGGCAGTAATCGATGTGGAAAAACTTGGTTGTGTAACCGTATAATTTGAATTCGGAGCTAAAAAAGAGCCCGTTCTTGTTAATGTATGTGAGGCAACATTCGCCGAAGGAAATGCCCAAGTAACAGAACCTGAAGGCGTAAATGATTCTCCATTTTGTAAACCTGAAAATGCCGCTGTTCCTGATACTGAAACGGTTGTGTTTCCATCATACGTTTTTCCCGAAGCGGAAAGTCCTGTGATGGTCAACGTTGCGGGATTCACGGTACTTGAAACCGTGGCAACATTCACATTCGATGCACCCACAGAAGACAAAACGATGTTTCCGCTGTATGAACCGACGTTGGTAGTTGCAGCCAAACGCACATAAATCGTGGTGGAAGAAACTGTTCCCGCAGTATGCGGAAGATTCAAGGAAGTAGCAAATCCTGAACCTATTAAAAGCGAAACTTCAAATCCTGCTGGTGGCGTAACGACAATATCGTTGGTCATTGCAGCACCTGAAACCGAGAAAGTTGTAGTACTACTCGCAGTTCCGTAAGTAGTTGAAACTGCAGACAAAGTTCCTGAACTGCTGATTGTTGGTGTAGAAATCACCGTCCATTGCGCGTACAAAGTAGCACTTGCGGTAAATGGATAACTTGCACTATTTGCGTATGGAGTTCCACTTCCATCTGAAGCTGTATTCCATCCTGAAAAGGTGTAACTTGAGCGAGTGAACGAATTGGCTGTCAAATTTGTAGAAACGGCTGCCGTTTGATTTGACATCGAACCTGTTCCACCATTGGCGTTAAATGTAACTGTGTAAGTAATCAATGTCCATTGCGCATACAAAGTAAAATTGGCTGTTTGACCATGTGTATATGGAAAAGTAATCGCCGATCCGCCACTTGAAGCTGCAAACCAGCCATTAAAAGTATATCCAGCTCTTGTCGGCGTGCCGGGCGAAGAAGCAATTGATCCACCAGTTGTAGTTGAACCAGAACTAATGGCACTTCCTCCTTGACTGTCATAAGTTACAGTTAAAGTATTCGGTGTCCATTGCGCATATAAAGTTGTATTGGCAGTAAAAGGAAAACTTGCTCCATTTGCATAAGATGTTCCACCGCCGCCTGCGATTGTATTCCAACCTGCGAAAGTATAACCTGTTCGCGTAAAAGCATTACTTGTTAAAGCTGTTGCAGTAGATGCCGTTTGGTTCGCCATCGTTCCTGTTCCTCCGTTGGCATTGAAAGTTACGGTATAACCTGATGGTGCATATTTGAAAAATTGCAACTCCATTTGTGCATTGTTTCCATAAGCTGCAAATCTAGGCGAACCTGAATTATATGAAAGTTGTCTTGCTACGATACTATCATTAAGAACAGTAAACTTAGTTGAAGCATAAGAAAATGTCCAAGTAGAACTTAAGGTCACAGACGCTCTTGCAGCAGCAGAATTACCTGAACTCCAACCAACATATTTAGCAGAAACTTCGTTATAAATACTTATTTTACCAGAAGAAACAAATTCTATTTTCCATACATTAGCCGTTGTTGGATTTGTTATTGTACTTCCTGAAACACCTGATGCAGCACTAACAAAATATCCACTATTCGTATTAGTCATCAAAAAATTATCGTTTTCACTAGTGATCACATAATAACCAGCAGTTAAATCAGCAGAAGAAGTAATTTTCGTAAATGTCCCTGTACCAGAATATTGCCCAAAAGCATTACTTCCAACAAAAAACACAGCACAAACTGCGAAAAGAAAATTTCGATAAAAATTAGTTGTTTTATTCGATAAACTGATCCTCATTCTTTAACATAAATCGTTTTGTCCGACCAGACAGTTTGCCAAAAGAAATCAGCAAAAGGACGTTATCCAATCGGTTGTACAAAATTACGACAATTGAACTGGAAAAAACAAACTTTTTTAACAATTAATGATAACTTAATAAATCGTTTAAAACTTAATAATTAGTTCATTATGCGTCAAAAATCAGGTAACAAACGGTGCTATCTGTTAAAAGTCAAACACTCCAATTGGTAGATAAGTGAAAATGAGCCAAATAAATTTGTTCATTTTGTCCTTTGGTGGGCAATAATTGGGCGTTTTTTTGCAAGATTTTCAGGTCCATCAAGGTCGAATAACCTGAATGGGAGGTGATTTTTTGAGCACCTCGCAAATATGCATCTGTTTCTTTCCAATTTTGCGCTTCGATGCCATGTAAATTGTCTGGCAAATTTTCGGATAAAAGCAATCCTTTTGGATAAATCAAGACATTGTTTCCTGCTTTTTGTTGCGCCAAGGCGATGCATTCATTCAAAAAATCTTGCGAATAAGGCAAAGGTCCGCTGATGAGATACAATTCATCGCAAGGATTTTCGGTCTTTTCAGGCAATTGAAAACGTGATTTCCAGCCGATGTAATGCAAATCTTTGTGTTTAATCGCGCGACTTAATTTACCCGCCAACGTTTGATTTTCATCGTCCAAGACCCAAACTGTGCTGAAATTTTGAATCAACTTTCGGTGAATGTATTGCATCGGTTTTTGAAACCATTTCAGCGGCAAATGCAATTGATGTGTGATAAAAACGCTCGGAATTGTCTTTGAAAAGAAACCATAACGGTGATCTGAAAGCACTACATCAATTTGAAATTCAGCGATGTATTTGGAAACTTCTTTGTTTTCTTCCGCAAAGCGCTCCAAGAGTTTTTTGCGCTGCTGAAATAAGTCCGAAGCCCATTTTCCTTTTCCCGAAAATTGAAACGGATAAGGGCGATGCGCGATGAAATGTAAATTGGTAAAATAGACTTCATAAACCGCTTGTTGGTCGGCGTCGCAGGCTACAAAAACCTGGTTTTCTTGGTCGAGCAACTGCTGGATAAGCGCAATCGAACGCGCAACGTGTCCCATTCCCCAATTCAATGGGGAGAGTAATACTTTTTGATTTGAAATCGATTCTGGTAACACAAATCAAAGGTATTTAAAAATTGTGAGATGGGGAATTTTTGTGGGGGAAGTGGGAAGGTGAAGAGTTTGGGGAGGAAGGAAGATTACGCCCCTACGGGGCTCGAAGTAGATGATGTGAGTTTTGGGGGGACGAGTTGCACTCGTCCTTATGGAGATGGCGCCCTTTCAGGGCTCAAGGGTGGGTTTGGTGTGGGACGAGTTGCACCCGCCCTTAGTAAGATGGCGCCCTTTCAGGGCTTAAAAGTAGGTTTGGTGTGGGACAAGTTGCACCCGCCCTTAGGGAGATGGCGCCCTTTCAGGGCTCAAGGGTAGGTTTGGTGTGGGACGAGTTACACTCTTCCTTAGAGGGATGTCGCCCCTGCGGGGCTCGAAGATTTGTGTGAGTTTTTGGGGGACGAGTTGCACTCGTCCTTAGGGAGATGGCGCCCTTTCAGGGCTCAAGGGTAGGTTTGGTGTGGGACGAGTGCACTCGTCCTTTGGGGGATGGCGCCCTTTCAGGGCTCAAGGGTAAGTTTGCGTTTGGTTGAGTTGCACTTTGTTTTTGGGGAAAGCGTCCATTCAGGGCTTAATTGTAGGTTTGCATTTTGGGAGATTGATGGATTGAGTTTTTTCCTTGACGGCAATTCCTGACCATTTATAAAGAATCCTTATCTTTGCGCCCACATTTAGAATATGGCAAAGAATAAACTCCGCAGATTTAATGAAATGAAGGAATGGTCGAACGTTTTCGAACCAACTTTGGTTTCAGATCATTCGATACCTTTTGATTTGAAAGGAAAATGGAACAAAGATTATTTCAAAAATGAAAATCCAATTGTACTTGAATTGGGTTGCGGAAAAGGCGAATATACGATTGGTTTGGCGGATCATTTTCCGAATAAAAACTTCATCGGTCTCGACATCAAAGGCGCGCGCATTTGGGTTGGAGCGAAAGATGCTGTGGAACGCAATTTGCCGAATGTGGCTTTTTTGCGCACCAAAATTGATTTTATCTTAGATTATTTCGCAGAAGGCGAAGTGGACGAAATTTGGTTGACTTTTTCTGATCCTCAGCCAAACAAACCTAAAAAACGCTTGACTTCAAAGCTTTTCATCGATAAATACCGCCAAATTTTGAAAAAAGATGGCATCGTGCATTTGAAAACCGACAGCGATTTGCTATTTGAATCGACCGAAGAAGAAATCAAAGAACATGGCTACGATTGCCTAGAATTGACTTGGGATTTATACGGCACTTTGCCAGCGGATTTGGATGAAAAAACCAAAGAAATTTTTCACATCAAAACGCATTATGAACAATTGTTTACAGCGAAAGGTTCAGTGATAAAGTATTGTAAGTTTAGGATTCACCAATAGAAAGAATTCCCGAAATCTCTTAGGAAAAATCGATTATTGAATCAACAAAGCCAAAGTTACGCCGACAAAAATGCTGGCCAATTTCGCTAAATTGAAACGGTGATTTTCGCTTGCTTCGAAGATGATGGTGGTGGAAATATGCAAAAACATTCCGACTACAATGGCTAATAGAATATCCATGTTGATGAATCCCAAAGAACCTTGTGTTAAATAGCCGAAAATTAATCCAGCGGGTGTCATGAAGGCAAAAAGCGTCAGCACAAACCACGATTTTTTCAAACTGAAGGTTGAACTTCTAAGCAAGGTCATTAAAGCAATCGCAACGGGTGTTTGGTGAAAAATGATTCCCAATAAAAGCGATTGTCCTGATAAATGTGTATGATGGTGTCCTGCTTCCGCCACGGCTGGAATTGCCAATGGAATTCCTTCCACAAAAGAGTGAATCGATAGCGAAATAAACAGCATCCAAGGCATCGCTTTGCCTTTGTGAATGTGCACGTGACCATGCTCAATTCCGCCTGAAAAATATTCTAAAATCAATTGAATCAAAAATCCAAGAATGACATACAAACCGATGGAATTGTTGTGTGCGGCGTACAATTCAGGTAAAAAATGATTGAAGGCAATGGCCAATAAAAATCCACCGCTGAAAGCCAACATGATTTTGATGAGATTTTTTTGTTTGTAGGAATCCACCCAAATGACGAGCAATCCACCCAAAAAAACCGCGGCAATCAATGCCAAAATACTCCAAAATCCGTTCATGCTTTTTTCTTGGCTACTAAAATGATTCTGTCAGAATTTTCCGAATCAAAAGAATTTAAATCAAAATCTCCATAAATATCAACCAATTCAAAATCAGCTTGAATCAAGAGGTTTCTAAAATCTGTTTCCGACAATCCTTGCACTTTTTCAGTGTAGGAATGTTGTTTTCCTTCGGCTTCAAATTCGATGGTTTTGTAGATGTGATGTCCATCAAAACGTTTCGAAATATGAAAATCAATGCCTTCAATGGATTTCAATTCTTGTGGTTTCATTTCACGAATTACGCGCTGCAAATTGAAAAAATCAATGACCAATTTTCCGCCAGGAACCAACATTTGATTAATTGATTTCAAGACTTTCAAATTGTCTTGATGGTGATCGAAATAACCGAAACTGGTGAAAAGATTGACAATAAAATCAAATTGCGCATTTGGAATTGGGTCGCGCATGTCGTGAACAAAAAATTTCAGGTTTTCATTCGCAGATTTTTTCGCTTTGGCAATGCTATTGGCAGAAAGATCAACGCCCGTAACATTCAATCCCAATTTATTCAAAATAATCGAATGTCTTCCTTTACCGCACGCCAAGTCAAGCACTTGATTTGCAGGCTGAATATTCAGTTTTGAAACCAAGTTTTGCGCCAATAATTCAGCTTCTTTTTCGTTGCGATTTTGATAAAGAATGTGGTAATAAATGGTGTTAAACCACGATTCGAACCACTCTAAATCTTGTTTTTGATTTTCCATTGCTTTGACAAAAATAAGTAACTTATTGAAATTAAATTGCATTAAACCAACATTGTTTTAATTTTGCACACAATTCAAATAAAACCAAGTAGAAAGAACTTCAGAATTAATTAATCCAAACAAATTGATTCTAACAATTAGTGAAAAAAATGTGCGTCAAATGATTACAATTCAATTTTTTTAATACATTTGCTATGAAACTACTGATAATTTAGTTCTGATGAACAATAATAACATTTATAATTTCAATCATTTCATGAATCAAGCCGAAGTATTGTATTCCTACAAGGGAATTGTAAATACGGAGTTTATCAACAATATTCTGGCTTTGATGGAATCTAAAATGGACGAATTAGAAGAAAATCAATTAGTAAAAAGAAAGGTTTACCACGTCATGGTTGAATGTTTGCAAAATTTGTATCACCACATTGACCAAAGTGAACCTGTTTCAAATGAATATTTTGAAGATATTCCAGCCAAATCAGCTTATTTCACTATTGCAAGAGAAAATGATAGTTTTCATATCAAAACAGGCAATGTGATTGATACAGAAAGTGCTGAAAACATCGTAAACAAATTGGAGAAAATCAATCAAATGGATTCGATTTCTTTGAAAAAGCATTACCAAGAAAGATTAAAATCTGGCGAGCTTTCCACAAAAGGAACTGCTGGATTGGGATTTATTGATATTGCTAGAAAAACTGGTAACAAATTAAATTATGAAATGATTCCTATCAATGAAAGAAACCATTTCTTCTCTTTAAACGTAAGGATAAATTAATACTATTTCAAATCATCACAATTATATGGAAAATTTAAAACTCGACGGATCGGCTAAAACACCAGCTATTTCATTTCAATCTGTTGGAAAACTGGAACTTAAAGGAAGATCGATTCCAGAAAACTCTGTTGAATTTTACAAACCACTGAACGAGTGGATTGATGGTTACAGTAAAAAACCAGCATCAGTTACAAATGTTGATGTAAAATTAGAGTATTTCAATACTTCATCCTCTAAATGTATTTTAGATTTTTTCAAAAAATTAGAATCTATCAATGGAAAAGGAACTGAAGTAAAAATCAATTGGTACTTTGAAACTGATGACGAAGACATGGAAGAAGCTGGAGAAGATTACCAAGCAATTATTTCTTTGCCATTCAAAATGATACAAGTAGACGAAATCTAAAATTCGTTTAAAATATAATTA
>JBFYPS010000255.1:0-3610 GCA_041303135.1 Crocinitomicaceae bacterium
GAGAATGAGCATGGTTTTATATTTTGAATTTCATGAGTATAAAAATAATTAGATTTTTGGATAATTGGATTATTAGATTTTTGGAATGAGCAATAAACGTAGATTATACAAGGATTCGAAAGTCCAAATATCCATAAATCTAGTCATCCAGCAATCTAAAATCAATCAATCTTACTTCGCTTCAAATCTGATTTTTCAAGATCAAAAACGATGGTTCCTAAATCTACGTCGAACCAAGTTAAAAACGTTTCCATTGAAATCGGAGGCCAAATGGATTCGTCTTCTGAAATCATTGACAACTCATTTTTAAGGATTTTTTTGAAGTGTTTTTCCAAGATTGGCTCGATTTCGAAAAAATCTTCTTCAATCAAAAAGTTAGTGCCTTCCACTTCGTCTTCTTCTGAAAATGAAACTGTTTTATCTATGTTGTTCGCCCAATCAAAAAATGGTTTTTTCGGTTTGATGGTCAAAAATCCTCTGTTTACAATTTGCATGTTGTCTGTTTTAATTAGGTAAAATTTCTATTGGTGTCAATACGCCTTTTTCGTCGATGGAATTCCAAACTCCTTTTCCGCGTGGTTGTTGAAGCATGAAAAAATCAAACTTCTTGTTTTCTCTGATGTTAGACAAAACCGCTGTCCATCTTTCTCCGTCCATTTTTTGCGCTGATTCGATGAAAAACAAAGTTTTATCTACTAAAAAGAAGCAAGTTGCGCGTTTTGAGAAACTGACTTTGCTTCCAATCGTGATGCTTTTGCATTTTGCTCCGTAGCAATCCAGCCAATTGTAGAAAGTGTTTTTGGACATGACGTTGTTTTTGAAATCCCAGCGCATGAAAACCAAGGAATCTTTGGCGGTTTTTAAATACCATTTTTCCGCTTTCAAAGCGCCAAATCTGTCGGGATAAATCAAAGTGTCTAACTTAAAAACCAAGTTTTTGTCAAATTCTAAACTGTCGATGATTTGTTGCGAAAAACTAGAAATTGAATCGTAAAACAAGCCATTTGCTGCCGCATTTTGAACCTTGCTCGTATCTTCGACAATGTCTTTTCCTGAAGGTTTGGACAGCGAATTGAAATCTACTACTTCCTCTTTTTCGTTTTTACAAGCGAATAAGAGCAATGAAATACCAACTATAATTGACCAAATCTTCATAAATAATTCTTTACGGTGTCCATAAAAAAGCTGATTCCGAGACTGAAAGTTAGGCAATTTCCGCTCATCTTCGGCAAATATTTGTAAGGCGAATAGCCAGTGCGCAGCGAAATCCCATATCGAAACAAAGCATTGTTGTTTTGGTAAAATGGTTTTGATTTGAAATCCATTCCCAAACCAACTAAAACAGAGCCTTTCAGTGGATCGTGGTATTTTTTATTATTGATGTCATTGTCCACCATGACCATTTTTAATGTGCTAAAACCTGCAAAAGGTGTTATTGAAAATCTTGGTTTTTGTACAATTTGATAGCCGACAAACAAATAATGATGCGTCAATTTAAACCTCGCTGTATCACCAAATTGATTGAATTCGTCGTAATAAGCTTTGGAAGGTTTGGAATTCCCCAAAACATTCATTTGGTAGCCATACATCCATCGGTTCCAGGTGAAATACAATCCATTGCAAAATGCGACTGGTGAGGAAAATTGTTTTCCCAAATTTCCAGACAAAGAAACGTAAGACGCACCCAAATAATATCCCATGGAAAGTTTATCTAAATTATAATTTGGAATTTCATTAGAAACCGTAATTCTCAAAATACTGTCGATGTGTTTTTCCCAATAATCTATTTTTGGTTTGTAAGTTCCTTGTTTTGTCTCGTTTGAAATGACCGCAATTGCATCAGACAATTCTGCCAAAGTTTTGCGCTTCAACTCAGAAATTAGAGTATTCATGTTTGCTTTGCCTTCCGATTTTCTGGCGTAATATTCAACGAAATCAAACAAAACGTTGCAATATTGCAATCTCAAATCTTTCAAAGAATCGTTTTTTATCCATGATTCTTCAGGTTTGAAAATCGCTACTGCTTCAAAATGTACGTGTTTTGTTTTATCGATTTTTTGCTTTTTGAGTTTGTATTCAATGTCGTATTTAAAATCCAAGGGAATTCCACTAATAACATCTCCTTGAAAATTTAACAAAGTCAGTTTTTGATCTGACCATTCTCTGTTATTTTGCGCAAAAAACGGCAATGAAATCACTAAGAAAAATAAACTCAAACCAATGTTAATCAATCTCATCCTTTGATTTTTGAAATCACTTGCAATGTTTGTTCCAATTGCGAATCAGTAATATCTAAATGCGTCACCATACGCAACATTCCTGGACCAAAAGCCATGATCAAAACGTCTAAATCTTTGAATTCTTGAATGATTGCATCTCGTTTAGAAGCATCTTTCAAAATCGTCACCACAATATTTGTTTCCACTGGCACAACGGTTTCTACCCAAGTACAATTGAGCAATGCATTTTCAAGCATTTTTGCTTTTTGGTGGTCTTCTTTCAAACGCAACACATTGTTTTCAAGTGCATAAATTCCAGCTGCAGCCAAAAATCCAGCTTGACGCATTCCTCCGCCCATCACTTTGCGCACGCGGCGTGCTTTTTTGATGAAATCTGCTTTTCCAAGCAACAAAGAACCAACAGGCGCGCCCAAACCTTTCGACAAACAAATAGAAATTGAATCGAATTGTGACGCGTAAGTTTTGAAAGGTACATTATTCTCAACCAAGGCATTAAATAATCTTGCACCGTCGATGTGTAACGGAATATTTTGTTCTAAAGCAAATTTTCGGATTTTTTGAATTTCCGCAAAATCATAAATCGCTCCACCACCACGATTAAATGTGTCTTCAAGGGAAATCAATTCAGTTACAGGAAAATGTACATCATCAGGATTGACCCATTGTGCAATTTGTTCTTGCGTTATTCTTCCACGATCTCCAGGTAAAAGTCGCACTGAAGCGCCAGAATTTTTCGCAATTCCACCACCTTCATATTTGTAGATGTGACTTTCTTCATTGCAAATAATTTCACCTCCAGGTTTCACGTGCACATTGATCGCAACCTGATTGGTTTGCGTACCAGAACTGCAAAAAAGTGCCGCTTCCATTCCAAACATTGCTGCTGCTTTTTCTTGCAACAAATTCACCGTCGGATCTTCTTGAAAAACATCGTCGCCGATTGGTGCGCTGAACATCGCTTCGCGCATGGCTGGTGTTGGTTTGGTTACTGTGTCGCTGCGGAAATCTATCATGGAAATTGGATGTTAATATTTAGTTTTACAAAAATAAACAATTCTACTCAGCAATTTTCCTCGCCAACATCAATCCATCGCGAATCGGCAGCAAGATATTTTCAACTCTTGAATCTTCGTTGATTTTACGGTTGTAATCCATCAAAATTTGGGTGTCTTTGTCTGCTTTTTCGTAATCTCCAACGACTTTTCCTGACCATAAAACATTGTCGGCGAGAATATAGCCACCGACTTTGACTTTATCGAAAACCAAATCATAATAATGGCAATAATTTTCTTTATCGGCATCGATGAAAACCAAATCAAATTGCTCGTTCATCTTGGGAATCAATTGCATGGCGTCTCCAATAACATAAT
>JBFYPS010000256.1:0-4699 GCA_041303135.1 Crocinitomicaceae bacterium
CCCGCAGGAACTGAAGAATTAGCAGCACAATTTTTTGGAATTCCCGTGGACGAATTAGCCAATTACCATTTGTGTGCATACACTTCTTTTAATACAGCAATTTTTGGACAAGTGGGAAAAACCTATGACTTAACGGTGGTTTATGAAGGAAAAACCTATACGGCTTCTACAACTATTTTGCAGCCAACACCTTTGAATAGCGTTTATTGGAAACCAGAACCAGGATTCACAGATTATGGCTATGCACACGCTTGGTTGACAGATCCTTTGCCACTACGAGATGCTTACAAATGGGAAGCAAAATGTATCAACAAAAATCCTGATGGAAGTGATAGAGACGCCAATTATTCAGAAACATTCAATCCAGTCACGGACGATGAATTTTTCAATGGCTTGACTTTTGAATTTTTCTATGAAAATCCACAATCTTATGACAACGATTCCATTCCAGGTGAATACAAAGGCTACTATAAACTAGGTGACACAGTGGTTATCAAATTTTCCAAAATGGATTATCCTGTTTTTGAGTTCATGGAAAGAAAATATTTGCAAATGCAGACTGGCGGAAATCCTTTTGCTTCTCCAACAAATATTCAAACCAATATCAAGGGTGGTGCATTGGGTGTTTGGGCAGGATTTTCAACATTTTATGATACCTTAATATGTGTTCCTTGATTTTGATTTGAAAATTCAATTGAATCATTGCTTCTAAAATTAAGGGAATAAACTTACTTTTGTGGTACAAATGGCGGAGGTGAAAAAGGAAAAGTTTATCGATATTAGGAATTTGATTCACAGCAAAAATCCTAGGTTACTGAAATGGTTGCCTGGTTTTATTGTAAAATATCTTGAGCGAATTTTACACCAAGATGAAATCAATCAATTTTTAATCGATCATCCAACACAAAAAAACGAAGATTTCTGTAAAGCTGTCATTGATTTTTTCAATATTGATGTTGAAATTGAAGGAATTGAAAATATTCCCAAAGAAGGTGGTGTAACGCTTGCAATCAATCATCCTTTAGGAGGAATGGACGCCATGGCATTGGTTTCTGCTTTGCGAAATCATCGTACAGATTTGAAATTCATAGTCAATGATTTGTTGTTGAATTTGGAAGGAATGCGCGGGATGTTTGTTGGTGTGAACAAACACGGAAAAAATTCAGACAGCACACATGCAAAAATTGATGATTTGTTCAGTTCTGATAAAGCAGTTTGCATTTTTCCAGCAGGATTGGTAAGTCGCAAGAAAAAAGGTTTAGTGCGCGATTTGACTTGGAAAAAGACTTTTGTAACACTTTCAGAGAAGCACAATCATCCGATTATTCCGATTTATATTGATGGAAAATTATCCAATTTTTTCTATCGATTATCGAATTTAAGAACCTTTTTGGGAATCAAAGTAAACTTGGAAATGTTGTACTTAGCAAATGAACTTTTCAAGCAAAAAAATGTAAAAATGAAATTGATTGTCGGCAAACCGATTTATCCTGAACAAATGAAATCATTCAAAACTCAAAAAGAATGTGCAGCATGGATCAGAGAATCTGTTTATGAAATGTCCAAATAATCTTTTCTTCAAATTAAAACAAACAAAATGAATACTTTACCAGTAATCAATCCAATAGATAAATCAATCCTCAAAAGTGAATTGAACGCAGCTCGATTTATCCGTAAAACGCGCAAAGGCGATAATGAAATTTACATTGTCAATGTTCACAATGCTCCAAATACGATCCAAGAAATTGGTCGATTGAGAGAAGTAACTTTTCGCGCAGCTGGAGGTGGAACTGGATTACCGGTAGATTTAGATGAATTTGATACAGACGAAATTTGCTATGAGCAATTGATTGTTTGGTCGCCTGAAGATGAGGAAATTGTAGGTGGTTACAGATACATTTTATGCGACAAAGCGATTGTTCCTGGATCTGATGAAATCAAATTATCAACGAGTCATTATTTTGATTTTTCCGAGAAATTTGTAAATGATTATTTACCACAAACGATTGAATTGGGCAGAAGTTTTGTTCAACCAAATTTTCAACCATCAGTAAATCCGCGTAAAGGACTTTTTGCATTGGATAATATTTGGGATGGTTTGGGCGCATTGGTGGTTTTTAATCCAACGATCAAATATTTTTTCGGTAAAGTAACGATGTATCCAAACTACAATAGAGAATCAAGAGATTTCTTGTTGCATTTTATGCACACCTATTTTCCGGACAATGAAAATTTAATGAAACCTTTTGAACCCTTGCAACAAAACTATGATAAGGAATTTGTAGAAAGTCAATTGAAAGGTTTGGATTTCAAGGATGGTTTCAAAGTGCTAAACTCATTTGTTCGCGGACACGGTGAAAATATTCCTCCTTTGGTTAACATTTACATGAATCTTTCACCAACAATGAAAACCTTTGGAACGGCCGTAAATGCTGATTTTGGTGATGTAGAAGAAACAGGAATTTTGGTTACCATTGCCGATATTTACGAAGACAAAAAGGAGCGTCACATTGCGCCAATTAGTCAAGCAATTCAATAATAATCGGAAAAATCCTTTTTTGAAATTATCAAACTCTTGGACGCCAAGCTTGTTCCTCTGCACCCAAATCTTGGGCAATTTTTCTTCCTAAAACGAATAAATAGTCGCTTAATCTGTTCAAATATTGCATCACGATTGGAGCTACAAATTCGTGTTCATCTAAATTGGTTGTGATTCTTTCCGCTCTTCTGCAAACACATCTGGCTAAATGACAATAAGATACTGTTGTATTTCCACCAGGTAAAATGAAAAATTTCAATTCAGGAAGTTGTTCGTCCATTTCATCCATTTTGTCTTCCAAAAATAGCACATCTGAATCGATCAAATCTGGCAATTTCATTTTAGATTTTTCGGGATCCGCAGCCAAGGAAGAACCAATAGTAAACAATCGATCTTGAATTTCAAGTAATTGTGTTTTGTATTTTTCGTCAATTTCTTGATCCCGAATTAAGCCAATATATGAATTCAATTCATCAACAGTTCCGTATGATTCAATTCTAAGTGAATGTTTTGGAACGCGTGTCCCGCCGATTAATGAAGTTGTTCCTTTGTCTCCGTTTTTGGTGTAAATTTTCATTTCTTTATGATTGCGGATTTAAAATCCAGATAAAACGTTCTTTAGTTTAATAACAAAATGTTCCTTGACTTGTTGCGGCCTACGCATAATAATTCCCATTCTGAACAAATCGATGGTTAAATGAAATTCTTCTGATGCTATAATTTCATTCCAACTTTGAAACATATCTTCACTCCAGCGAATATCGTCGAGTAAAAAGATGGTGTTTTCATCGGTAAATTTGTCCAATTGTTTCAGGTAATTTTTCAGTGCTTTTCCGTTGTGATGTCCATCAATGTAAACCAAATCGAAAATTAAATTCAAATCTTGATTTAAATAATCTTCAAATTTAGCATGAATCAGCTCTACATTTTGAATTTTATGTTGATTTAAATGATTCTGTGCCAATGCCAAGGTATTTTTGCAAGCATCAATAGAAATTACCTTAGATTTTGGATTTCCCCAAGCGAGATGCATGGTTCCAATTCCAAGACTTGTGCCCAATTCCAAAATATTTTGTGGTTGATAGTGATTTGAAAGCTGGTAAAGTAATTTCGCATAAACTCCCTTGCAGGTTGCTGTTTTGAAAATCGATTTTACCGAACGTATATTGGATAATTTTTTAGAACCAGCGCCAGCATCTTCTATTTCAATCACAGAATGATTCGAATTTAAGGTAGATTTTAAAACATTTAACTCAGATTTTATTTCACTCGGTATTTTGATTTTTAGACATTTATCTACAAAGTCATATACAAATGGTGAATGAATTCCGTGCCTTCCTTGGGATTTGAGCAAGTATTTGATATATTCGTTGACGAAATTCATATTACAAAGAAATAAAAAACAAACGAATTGCAGAGGAAATGAAAATGAATAGTTCACATATTGAGATTCAAAAAGCGAAAGTTTTTGGTGAACAGCCAGAAGTTAAATTGGTTGCGCCTTGTAAAATGGGCGAAGGAATTATTCATTTCATGCAAGTTCAAAGGGATAATTTAATTCAAAAATTTACGCAAGCAAATAGAGAATCTACTTTTTTTATTCCTGCATCTGGTTCAGGTTCAAGAATGTTTCATTTTTTATTTGAATTTCTAGAATGTCCCAATGAAGAAAATCGAGGGCAAGTTGAAAGATTTTTGAATAACATGGAAGATTTTGCTTTCTTTCAAAAAATCCCTTTAGAAATTAGAGAAAAATTAAAATCTCATGATGTCAATTTGGACGAATTTGTGGATTTTCTATTGAATAATGAAGGGATGGCCTTTGGTGATTTGCCGAAAGGATTAATTCCGTTTCATAAAATTGGACCTTTTGTTTTGAATCCATTTCAAGAACAAATTCTCCAAGGTATCAAAGTAAATGAAGGAAATTCAGCTTTCCATTATTCCATCAAACCTTCGCATGAAGCGGCTATTAGGAAAGGAATAAATAGTTGTGCAGAATTGTCAGGCGGTAATTTCAATGTTACATTTTCTGTTCAAAATATTGAAACAAATGCCATTGCTTTTGATGAGAACCAAAATCCAGTTAAAATTGATGATACCGAAATTTTGACGAGGCCTGCTGGACATGGAGCGCTATTGGAAAATTTAAATGCGATT
>JBFYPS010000257.1:0-15425 GCA_041303135.1 Crocinitomicaceae bacterium
TCATAAAAGCAAATGAAATTTGGGCTTTATGATTGACAGATTTAGATAGATTAAAGGAGTTACTTGATTATACTGCTACATTTTAAAATTAGTTTGTCATATTTAAGCTTTTGTGAATTCATTAAATCTTGCTTCTGTCTTTCGTGAGAAAATTTTCTTTTTAGATGGATTTGTTTGAAACAGTCAATAAAGATGTAGAGTGAAGATAAACTACAATAAAAAACAAGGCGGATCCGAAAAGCCTAATGAGTAAGACAAATATTATTTAATATTACAATGAAAAAACTAATTACACTTTTAACCGTTTCTACTTTATTGGTCAGCAGTAATGTAAAGGCGCAGGATGCGAGTAAAGATTTGAAGTACAGAAGAAGTTCATTGAGCATGATTTTAATTGAATCAGACGATTTTCCCAATAAAGCGTCAGTAATGAAATCTTGGGACAATTATCCTTTTCCTGATAAATATAACCAACACAAAACTGAGCTTAAAGCATTCAATCCTAATTCAATTAAGATTTCTGACCAAGAAATGGTTAAGGCTGGATTTCTTAAAGATACTTTAACGAATTTGGTTCAAATTACAAAGGCACAAGCAGGATTGAAAACATTAAAGTATTTGAAATCAGATAATTCAATTGCAGTTGTGATGCCAACTGAAAAGGAAGAATACCAATTGAAGATTGACAAATATATCAGAGAAAATAAGTTAGCCAATAAACTAGTGGGAACTTGGTTTAACAAGTCGAATGGCAAGTTTGATATGAGTGTCATCCAAGAGCGTGGATTTTACAATGCCTCTGAAATGGAAGCAAGCATTGCTCAAGGACAAACAAGAGGATTATCTTCATTAGCGGATGCAGGCGAAGAATTAATCAGAAATACTTTCGTAACTTTTACAAAAATTGAGTTTATCGAAAACGAACCAGCTGCAAGAGCAGTAAGAGATGCCGCTAAAATACAAGTAGCAGGTCAATTGTCTGGAAAACCAGCAATACTTCTTGACAAAGCTTACAAAGGAATCGATGAAGCGTATGATCGCACGAAAGATGGTTATACGTTATTTTCAAAAACGTGGTTGTACCGCCTAAATTGGAATGATTCAATTGCGGCTGTATTTTACAATGAGTTGTGGTCGAACCCTGACGCTTTTGACAAATCAGATTTATTTAGCCTTGAATTCGTAGGTGTTCAATTCAACCAAAGTCTTGTTACTTTTTCACTTACAGAAAAACGTACTCAAGAGCAATTGATTGATATGGGATTGGTTAGAAATATTGACAATGCATTTGCAGAATTGCAGAGAGAAAATGAAGTTTTCAAATCAAAAGTACCTGTAATGACGGGTAGTCCTTTAACTGCGCAAATCGGTATGAAGGAAGGATTGAAAGGTGGTGAAAAATTTGACGTTCTAGAAATGACTATGAACCCAAAAACTGGATTGACTGAATATAAAAAAGTAGGAAGTGCAACAGCAGATAGTAAAGTGATCTGGGACAACAGATATACTGTCGGAGAAGGAACTGCTCCTGTATTGGATGAAAATGGAAATCCAATCACCAGTACTAAATTTTCAGGATCAAGCAAGATTCAACCGGGAATGTTATTAAAACAAGTTAAATAATTTTACATTTAAATACAAAGAATAGATGAAAGCTAAAAACAATAATCTGATCTTTTTATTCGTTGCTTTTTTGACTTTGCCTTACTTTGGTATGGCTCAGTCGAAAAAAAAGGCTGATAAAGAGACAACCGAGTGGAGATATGAAATTGAAGCTGTTGGAACAGGAACTCAAGGTTCATATCAAGTAAAAGTATGGTCTTACTCTAAAAAACCTGAAACAATTCTAGAACAAGCAAAAAAAAATGCAGTTCACGGAATTATTTTTAAAGGTTTTCCAGATAAAGACAGGGTAAAAGGTCAAAAAGCCCTCGCATCAAGTCCAGGAATAGAATCAGAAAAAGCAGATTTTTTTGATGCATTCTTCGCAGAAGGTGGAGATTATCAGAAATACATAACAGTAACCAACAATGGCGCCATTGCTCCTGGAGACAGAATCAATATGGGGAAAGAATATAAAATTGGTGTTGTTGTTTCTGTTAATGTGGCAGCTTTAAGAAAAGACCTTGAAACTGCTGGAGTTATCAAAGCACTCGACAACGGGTTTTAATTTTTTCCGATAGCCATATGAGAAATAATTTATATATAATCTTGCTTGGTTCAGCTCTGATGCTAAGTGCCTGCGGGACAAATAAAAGTGTAGCAGGGAATTACACGTTCAAAACTGAGTGTGCGGGCGTAGAACTTGACGGTTCTCAAACTTTAAAAGCATGGGGAAATGGACGAAATCGATTAGATGCGATTGAGCAAGCAAAGAAAAATGCTGTGCGAGATGTACTTTTTACGGGGATTAATGAAGGAAAGCAAGAATGCGATAAAAAGCCAGTAGTTCCTGAAGTAAATGCACAACAAAAGTATGAAGTGTACTTCAATAAATTTTTCGCAGATGGAGGAGAATATTTAAACTTTGTCACGCTGCAAGATGAAAGAATTGGGCAAAAAATATCCAGAGACAGAAAAAAGGCAGCTGCCAGTGTGACACATGGAATTATTGTTCGTGTTCTTAGGGCAGAATTAAAACAAAAAATGATTAGCGACGCAATTTTAAAAAATTAATATAATGAAAAACATAATAGTAGGCCTATTAATGATGTTCAGTACATCCATGGCTTTTTCTCAAGCAAAAAAACCAACCATCATGGTTGTTCCTAGTGACGTATGGTGTAACACAAACGGATACATGATGGAGTTTGACAATCAAGGAAAAAAAGTAAAAGTAGCGGATTACAAAAAAGCACTACAGGAAAATACTGATTTGCTACTTGTAATTGCTAAAATCAACGAAATGATGGCATCTCGTGGTTTTCCTTTGAAAAATCTAGAATCTTGTCTTAAAACCCTTGAAGCAGAATCAGCAGAAGAAGCAATGATGACAAGCAAAAGTGGTGGAGAAGTGAGTGAAAGCCCAATTGATAAGTTAAAAAAGACTGCAAAAGCAGATATTATCATGCAGGTTACTTGGACAGTAAATATAACTGGTCCAAAAAAATCAATCACTTTCAACCTGCAAGGTTTGGATGCATACACTGACAAGCAAGTTGCTGGTGCATCAGGAACTGGTGTTCCCTCATTTACAGCAGAAATCCCTGTATTACTTGAAGAAGCTGTTTTGGCACACATTGATAATTTCAATGGACAACTTCAAAGCCATTTCGAAGATTTGTTTGCAAACGGACGCGAAATAATCTTGAGAATCAAAAAATGGGACACATTTGATGGTGACCTTGAAAGCGATTTCGGCGGAAAAGAATTAGGTGATATCATTGAAGAATGGGTTTCTGCAAATACAGTAAAGAATCGCTTCAGTACTACCGATGCGACTGAAAATATGATCCTTTTCGAACAAGTTAGAATTCCTTTGTACGACGAAAAAAACAAAGCAATTGATGCACGAAATTGGGCAAAAGGATTACAAAAATACTTGAAAGACACTCACAGCATCGAGTCTAAAGTGATGATGAAAGGTTTGGGTCAAGCTTCTTTAATAATTGGAGAAAAATAATTCATTAAAAATAAGAAACATGAAAAAGATTTTATTTTTAGCCCTTGTAATGAGTGGCTTTAATACAAAAGCGCAAAGTAAAACGGAAGATGCATCACGAATTGTACTTACTGCTGTTGTTCCTGAACAAATTGAAGGACTTACGCCGCCAGCACAAGCAAACTTGAAGACCAAACTGAATCAGATCATTACCAAAAACGGAATGGGTGGAACAGCGGTTAATCCACGTTTTATAATTACTGCAAATGTAGTCGTCTTGACTAAAGATATTACAGCTACAGCGCCTCCAATGCAGTCTTATACTCTTGGAGTAACTTTGTATATCGGAGACGGTATTGAAGGCACATTATTTTCAAGCACTTCTGTGAACTTGAAAGGAGTCGGGGAAACTGAAACGAAGGCTTACATGGCTGCATTAAAAAACCTCAAAACGGATGATCCGAAATATCAAGCCTTCCTTGAAACAGGAAAAACTAAAATCATAGATTATTACAAAACCAAATGTGATTTCATTCTTAAAGATGCGGAATCTCTTTCTACTAGAGGTGAGTTTGAAGTTGCAATTGCGAAATTGGTCAGCGTACCAGACGTATGTAAGGAATGTTATGACAAAGCAATGGCAGCGGTTGTTCCAATTTATCAAAAGCAAATTGACAAACAATGCAAAGTTTTATTAGCTGAGGCACAAGCAGCATGGAATGCAGCACAAGACATGACTGCAGCTGAAAAGGCGGGAAGTATTCTTGCAAAGGTGGATCCAGGAGCGTCATGTTTTGCAGACGTAAAAGCGCTCTCGAAAAAAATTGAAACAAAAGTTAAAGAAATTGGTGACCGTGAGTGGAAATACATTTTGAAAGAGCAAGCACAAGAAAGCGAAAGAATTGAAGCTACGCGTGCTGTTGGTGTTGCCTATGGAAATAATCAGCCTGCTACTGTCTATAATTACAGTAGTTGGTGGTAAAATATCATTTCCAAGTTTAATCAAAAAATCATATTCAATTTAGAATATATTAACTGCCTGATTAATTTCAGGCGGTTTTTTTATTTAGTTGAATCACTAAACAAAAAAATCGATAGCGTTCTTTGGAATTCATTAAAATGAGCGATTCTTATCCTTATGCGATAATCTGCATTAAGTATGAGAATGTGAAAACACATCCTATTGCAATTCCTTAAGTTTATTTTGGCTTTTTGTACAATCTAGCAATTTGTATATTGACAAACAGAATCATATATTTGCTTTGTAAACTTTGCAGCTGGAGAGGATATCTTTTTATAAAGGAATCAAAAATCAAAAACCGTGAGTCATTTGAATTCTGATCAAGCATGGCAAAAATCATATCTCGAAGTTGAATGAAATATTAAAAATCTAAATGAATGGTGTTAAAATTGTGATTGATCAAATTGGTATTTTTCATGATTCAAACAGTTCAATATTTAAGATTAGGGCGCGGTTCTGCCAAGCCCTTACCTAAGGAAACAGCCGCTTTTTAAAGTGGCTGTTTCTGATTTATTGAAGAGTTACTTTAAAACAATGAAATAATTACTAAGAAAGAAAGCCAGAAGTAAAAACAACATCAATCCAAAAAGACAATTATTATTTGACTTTTTGGATACTTTAAATTTTGTAAAAGTGTATTTATTCTTTTATTAATCGAATTATCGCTTTCTGACTTTCTCCTTCAATATGCAGGATATAAATACCTGATGGTTCGTCTATTTTAAATTTATAAACTGGGTTGAAGGATAGGCAATTGTTTGCAATATTTTATCAATCAAGTTAGTAATAGTTATTGTTACTCCTTCTTGATTTTCAAAAAAAATTAATAGCAAACTTCTCTCTAAATGGATTTAGGTATGCAGATAGCGTTAAATTGACTTGATTCTGTTTCGAAATTTCAAAAGTAAAAGAACCTAAATACACTTTCCAATAACGTTGAGATCCATTTGACCAAACAACAGAGTTGGCTGAATTATCCCTAGCATGCACAAGATCTTGATTTCCATCAACATTTATATCCAGAACTCTGTATTTTAAACTAGTTAATGACTGTCTTTCTTAAGACTTTATTAAAACAAAAAAAACAGGCTTCCTCCTTAAAGAAAACCTGTTTCAATCAACTTATATTTTCAATTCTACTTCTTAATAATAAACGGTAAATGTTTAGAATCAGTATTGCTAGATAATCTCAAATAATACATTCCGGATTCTAAATAATCCAATTGGAAGACATTTTCCAAGTCATTTAATGTTCCTGAAGCATGAATCGTTCCAGTTAGAGAGATGATTTCATATTTCAATTGAACTTGTTCTGTCAAAGCAACTGTAAATTCTCCTTGCGTTGGATTTGGATACAATTTCACATTCAAATTACTTAAGTTAGTTTCTTGAATTCCATTGTTGGAATAATCGTCTTGTCCAGCACCTGGATCAAAAATTCCTTTTTCTTTATTCGAACGTGATTTATTAAAATCTTGCGCTTTCATCACAGTTGCAGTACAAATATTGGTGAAATTAATCTCAACCATATAATCCAAGCCTTCCGTAGTAAGTGGAATTGGATCAACATATGACAAAGTACCTGTTCCTACAGTTGTAATTAATTCCCAACCAGTTGCGTTTGTATATCTCCAAAGATCAAAAGCAGTGTAACTTGCTCCTTCATATTGATCCCAAGTAACTAAAGTTGAAGTACCACCTTGGTCAAATGTATTTAAGTGCAAAGTTTTGTGGTGATTTGACAAATCACTTTGGTCGTCGCAAAAATTGAATGCAGCAATTTTGTATCTCCACGAGCGCGCAAGAGGTGAAGCAACTACATCGTTAAAAACTGATAAATTATCGTAGTGAACGGTATCAATGAGAATGTATTCACCTATAACACTTGTTTCTCGATAGATTCCATAATACGAAATGATCGAACTTACAGGTTTTTCCCACACAATCAAATTGGTGGTTGTAACACTGTCAACGGTCACTAAACAAATTTCCTGTACATCCGGTCTG
Organism: Crocinitomicaceae bacterium; assembly: GCA_041303135.1. Classification (GTDB taxonomy): domain Bacteria; phylum Bacteroidota; class Bacteroidia; order Flavobacteriales_D; family Crocinitomicaceae; genus JAQVCM01. The sequence goes on from JBFYPS010000257.1 coordinate 6,630, forward strand.
ATGTTTTTTAAATTCCAGCCTTTCACACGTACACAACCATCATTGTCGGTAACAGTGCAAGTATATGATCCAGCTGCTAATCCTGAAATATCTTCTGAAGTAGCACCAGTTGACCAAGAAACATCGTATGGTGAAAGAGAATTGATACTTACATCAATTGCTCCAACGGATGCCTCACAAGTTGGCAATGTAACTTGCCCGAGTACATTTGGTGAACCAATTGTAGATAAATAAACAGTATTGATTGTTTGACATCCCGCAGCATCAGTTGTTGTAATTGAATAAATATCGGCTGCTAAATTCAATTGACTATTTCCTGAGCCTCCATTACTCCAATCGTAGGAATAAGTTGGCGTTCCACCAGTTGTTCCGGTGATTGAAATCGATCCGTTACTGACATTGCAATCAGGCTGAATTACGGTAATGTCTGTTTGAAGTGCCTCAGGTTGAGATATGAAATAACTTCCCGTAGCCACACAACCAGCTTGATTGACAGCTGTAAATTCGTATGTTCCCGAAGGTAAATTCACTACTGAATTCGTTGAATGACCGGAAGACCAGTAAATAGAATAGGGAGCAGGTAAACCTTGAATGTCCACCAACAAAGAACCATTGTTTCCACCGTAGCAAGTTACTGGTGTAATTGTTGGTGTCACTGTGATACTGGTTGGCTGTACAACTGCTGTTCCAATTGCTTGACATCCGTTTGCATCTTGTACAAAGATATAAAAAGTCCCAGCTGGTAAATTTTGTACGCTAAGTACATTTTGACTTCCATCAGACCAATAATAGCTGTAAGGTGCCAAACCAGATGAAATACTTGCTGTCGCTGTTCCTGTAGAATCGGCACAGGAAGTTGGTGCTACCACCATGTTAATTTGTGGCTGATTATTTACAATCACTTGAATGTCATCTGTTGCAGAGCAACCATTTAAATCAACAACAGTCAAGGTATAAATTGTGGTTGATGTTGGGTAAAAAATTTCACCATTTATCACATTGTTTGACCAACTCAAAGAACCACTTCCTGAACCATTCAATGTAACAGCATCACTTGAACAAATCGTGATATCTGCACCAGCTTGAACAATTGGCAATGCATTTACAGTAACAATTACTTGGTCGGTATTTGTACAGCCGTTAGCGTCTGTTCCAATAACCGTATATGTAGCAGTTGAAGTTGGAATAAATGAAATTCCATCAATTACACCTAAATCCCATGAATAAGTATCCGCGCCTGATGCAGTTAAAATCACTGATTCACCATCACAAAGATTAACATCAGTTCCAGCTTGTACAATTGGTAAGGCATTTACGTTGACAATCACTTGATCAGTATTTGTACATCCGTTTACATCTGTACCAGTTACTGTGTAAGTTGTCGTAGCAGAAGGAACAAATGAAATTCCATCCAAAACGCTTAAATCCCAAGAATAAGAATCCGCACCAGAACCAACTAAAGTAACAGATTGACCTTCACAAACCGTAACATCCGTTCCAGCTTGAACACTTGGCAATGTATTAACTGTCACAGTTACTTGATCTGTATTTGTACAACCATTTAAGTCTGTTCCAGTTACTGTATAAGTTGCAGTTGAAGTTGGAATAAATGAAATTCCATCCAAAACGCTTAAATCCCAAGAGTAAGAATCAGCACCAGAACCATCAAGGGTCACCGATTGACCTTCACAAACCGTAACATCCGTTCCTGCTTGTACACTTGGCAATGTATTCACTGTCACAGTTACTTGATCTGTATTTGTACAACCATTTAAGTCTGTCCCGGTTACTGTATAAGTTGCAGTTGAAGTTGGAATAAATGAAATTCCATCCAAAACGCTTAAATCCCATGTATAAGAATCCGCACCAGAACCATTTAAAGTAACTGTTTGACCTTCACAAACTGTAACGTCTATACCAGCTTGGACTATTGGTAAACTGTTTACTGTTACAATGACATGATCAATATTTGTACAGCCGTTCACATCGGTACCTGTAACAGTATAAGTTGCTGATGTAGTTGGAATAAATGAAGTTCCATCAATGACCCCAAAATCCCAAGCATAAGAATCAGCACCAGAACCAGCTAAAGTCACCGATTGACCAGCACAAACTGTCAAATCTGCACCAGCTTGAACGTTAGGCAATGTATTTACTGTGACAAGAACTTGATCCGTATTAATACAACCGTTTGCATCTGTTCCTGTCACAGTATAAGTTGCAGTTGTACTTGGGACAAAAGAAATTCCATCTAAAACGCTTAAATCCCAGGAATAAGAAACTGCACCTGAACCAGAAAGTGTCACTGATTGACCTTCACAAACCGTAACATCCGTTCCTGCTTGTACACTTGGCAATGTATTCACTGTCACAGTTACTTGATCTGTATTTGTACAACCATTTAAGTCTGTCCCGGTTACGGTATAAGTTGCAGTTGTAGTTGGAATAAATGAAATTCCATCCAAAACGCTTAAATCCCAAGCATATGAAACAGCACCAGATCCTGACAATGTCACTGATTGACCATCGCAAAGGGAAACATCAGTTCCAGCATCTACAATTGGTAAAGCATTTACTGTAACTACTACTTGATCGGTTTTTGTACAACCAGCTGCACTTGTTCCAGTTACAGTATATGTTGCAGTTGACGTTGGTACAAATGAAATTCCATTGGAAACACCAAGATCCCAAGAAAATGTTACTCCTCCTGTAGCAGTTAAAGTCACCGATTGACCTGCACAAACAGTAACATCATTTCCAGCTTGCGTATTTGGCAAAGCTTTAACAGTGACAATTACTTGATCAGTATTTGTACAACCATTTGCATCTGTTCCGGTTACAGTATAAGTCGCTGTTGCATTTGGTGCAAAAGAAATTCCATTTGTGATACCTTGATCCCAATTATATGTGTTTGCTCCAGAACCTGACAAAGTCACAGCTTGACCTTTACAAATGGTAATATCTGTTCCAGCTTGCACATTTGGCAATTGATTTACAGTAACATTTACTTGATCCGTATTTGTACAACCATTTATATCTGTTCCAGTTAATGTATACGTTGCAGTTGAAGTTGGAATAAATGAAATTCCATCTAAAACACTTAAATCCCAAGAATACGAAACCGCTCCAGAACCTGACAACGTCACTGATTGACCATCACAAAGTGTAATATCATTGCCAGCTTGTACGTTTGGCAATGCGTTTACAGTGACAATAACTTGATCAGTTTTTGTACAACCATTTGCAGCCGTACCAGTTACTGTATAAGTTGCCGTGGATGTTGGAGTAAAGGATACTCCATTTGAAACCCCAAGATCCCAGGAAAATGAGGCTCCTCCTGTAGCGGTTAAAATAACAGATTGACCATTACAAACGGTAATATCGGAACCAGCTTGCGTATTTGGCAAAGCTTTAACAGTGACAATTACTTGATCAGTATTTATACAACCATTTGCATCTGTTCCGGTTACTGTATACGTTGCTGTTGTATTTGGTGCAAAAGAAATTCCATTTGTGATACCTTGATCCCAAGAATAAGTGTTTGCTCCAGAACCTGACAAAGTCACGGGTTGACCTTTACAAATGGTAATATCTGTTCCAGCTTGCACATTTGGCAATTGATTTACTGTAACATTTACTTGATCCGTATTTGTACAACCATTTATATCTGTTCCAGTTACTGTATATGTTGCAGTCGAAGTTGGCACAAAAGATGTTCCGTCTATAGCTCCTAAATTCCATGAAAAAGATGTTGCACCTGATCCAGAAAGTGTTACCGATTGGCCAGCACATAAAGTAACATCAATTCCTGCTTGTACACTTGGCAATGCGTTTACCGTAACAACTACTTGGTCTGTTTTTGTACAACCAGCTGCACTTGTTCCAGTTACAGTATATGTTGCAGTTGACGTTGGCACAAATGCAATTCCATTTGAAACACCAAGATTCCAAGATAGAGTTGCAGCACCAGTAGCAGTTAAGGTAACTGATTGACCATTACAAACAGTAATATCAGTTCCGGCTTGTACATTTGGTATTGCTTTAACAGTTACCAGCACTTGATCCGTGTTTGTGCAGCCATATATATCTGTTCCTGTTACAGTATAAGTTGCTGTTGCACTTGGCACAAAAGAAGTAGCATTAACTACGCCCAAGTTCCATGAGTAAGAAGAAGCGCCAGAACCAGAAAGTGTCACTGATTGACCATTACATACAGTAACATCCGTTCCTGCTTGAACACTTGGCAATGCATTTACCGTAACAATTACTTGATCTGTACTTGTACAGCCGTTAATATCTGTTCCTGTTACTGTATAAGTTGCTGTTGCACTTGGTACAAAAGATGTTCCGTCTGTAACACCTAAATTCCAAGAGTAAGTAGAAGCACCAGAACCAGAAAGTGTCACTGATTGACCATTACAAATTGTTTGATCTGTTCCAGCTTGTACATTTGGTAACGGATTTACTGTAACTGTAACCTGGTCAGTATTTACACATCCGTTTACATCTGTTCCTGTTAATGTATAAGTTGCTGTGGATCCTGGTACAAATGAATTACCGTTTGAAACGCCTAAAGTCCATGAATAAAATGCTCCTCCAGAACCAGATAAAGTTACAGATTGACCTGCACAAACCGAAACATCTGTGCCTGCTTGCACGTTTGGCAATGTGTATACTGTGACAATTACTTGATCTGTACTTGTACAGCCGTTAATATCTGTTCCTGTTACTGTATAAGTTGCAGTTGCACTTGGTACAAATGAAGTTCCATTAAATACGCCCAAGTTCCAAGAATATGAATAAGCACCAGAACCAGAAAGTGTAACTGATTGTCCTGCACAAATCGTTATGTCTGAACCTGCTTGTACCGAAGGTAATGTATTAATTGTAACAAGAATTGAATCGATATCACTTACACAACCAGAAATTGTTTGATTTGCATAGTACCAATCTGAGGTAAGTGAAGTAGAAGCTGATAGAGAACTTGTAGGGTCATTGGTCGGAAACCAAGAAACCGAAGTACCAGAAGCTACTAAATTACCAACAACAGCTGATCCACAAAAAGTTTGATCGAATATAGTAGGCGGAGAAACTGTTAAGACATTAATGGTTTTGTTTACTGTTATGGTATCATAACCATCCGTAATTTCAATTGTCAAAATCGTTGATCCACTTGAAAGTGTAGTTCCGACAAGTTGAAATTGTGTAGTATTACCAGTTTGTGAAAGCGTTGAAAATGAAATCGATGAAGATTGAATAATCGATTCGTCTGATGAAATTACTGAAATAATATTCAATGAATCAAAATTAAAATCTTTTACCTCAAATGTTTGCGTCAAATTCGCTTCTGATGATTCAGGACAAATTGAGGTTTCCTGCACAAAATTGATTGAAGGAACATCTGGGGCAATATTTAAAACTCGAATGAAATATTGGTTATCATAATTAACTTCGCTAATATACTTACTTCCAGAGACCAATCGATCTGAAGTACTTGAATAACCTAAACGGATATAACTTTCATTTAAGGTTGAAAAATCATCGCCAATCTGAGTCCAAGTTCCAGTGCTTAGGTCTTTTTTCAGGACCTGTGTTGGATAAACATCAGTGGCTGGGTCAAAAGTGGTGTGCGTTACATAGATGTTAGAAGTTGAGGAAGCGTGGGCATAATTATCAAAAGGAGCAAGAGTTGGAATTTCATCTGTTGCTATTATTCCATTTGAGAATGAGTATGCGAAAATTTCGTCCATTTGATTTTCACCAACAAAAACAAGCTTGTTTTGTCGGTTACTCATCCAATTCACAGAATAACTTTGTATGTTTTCTCCATTATGGGTAAAAACTCCATATTGTGAATTGTCAAAAGTATAGTAATTTTCATCGGTTTTGTGTTTTTTCAAAATGTGATACTCGCTTTGTTCTGTGCTGTAGGCTATCCAAAGTGTGTCTCCTACTAAACTCATTCTTCTCTCTGAGAAATATGCAGCGTCACTATTAGGAACGGTATCAGAAATCAATGTTCCATCTAAACTATTATAGCGTGATATAAAATATTTCGATTCATATTGCTTTTTAGCAAACCAAAAATATTCATCTGCATTATTTCCTACTGTAAAGTAATTGTCTTCATATTCATCTATATTTGTTGCAGTTGGATTGATTTCCAAGTTCACCTGATCATTGATAATAGAAAAAACGTAATACCTAACCTCATATGATTGGTTAACTTGTAGAGAGATAAAAATCTCATCTCCACGAACATCACTTTTTAGATTTTGGGAGTAAGCATTTGAGAAACTGTAATTGTAAATCGTATCCCAGGTTTGCTCAAAAGGTTCGTATTTAAGTACATATAATCCAATTCCGCCATCTTCAGAATTTGAAAAAATGAAGTACGAATCTCCAGATCCATCCACGGCTATTTCGTAATCATTGGTATTTAACATTGCCTCAGGAGTTGGAATATCTTTCCAATCTTGCGCTAAAAATGCGAATGGTGCCAGAAAAAAGCAAAGTAGAATTAAAATTTTCATAAATATCAAATTTAAATTTATTAGTCATTATGCTGATTTTTCCCTAAATTTAATGATGTTGAGGGCAATTTTTTTGATTGTTTTGCAATATCAAATGACTGTGGCAAAGGTAGTTTAAAAAATTGCAGTTTTAAAAAAAACAAATCAAAATTTATTCACAATTGACTAATTATTATTTACTTAGTTCAACTAGTGTAGTAGTTTGTTTGAATTGATTAATCCTAAAAAGGGCATTTATTTTTCGATTCCATGTCCCTGTTTTAGCTAAAAAGATACTATCTTAGCTGAATAATCTTAAAAAGCGTGTTCAGATTTTTAATAATTTTTTACTTCATTTTTCATGCACTTTCATTATTCTCGCAAAATAAAGAAGTACAAGGTTCATTTCGTGGAGCATATTTTTCCATTAAGGATTTTGGAAGTTCCAATCAAATTTGGACAGGTACACAAGGTCCTGATGGAACGGTTTTATTTGGGAATGATCAAGAAATATTGGTTTTTAATGGCGTAAAATGGACAAAAATTCCAACTAGTATAAAAACGGATGCTTTGGTCGAAAAAAAGGTGCATAAAACCAAAGTCTCTAAATTGTACACCGCTACCAATGGAAAAGTTTATGTAGGAAGAGAAAACAACTTCGGCTTCATTACTTTCGACAGCTACGGAAAAATGGTTTATAAACCATTGTATGTGGGTGATTCGAAGAATAATTTGGGTCAAATTTGGTCGATGTTTGAAGATGAATTTGCGCGCATTTGGGTAATTGGTAAAAACAGCGTTTTCACCATTAATTCAAAAAATAGTGTTTCTGAGATTAAATTGCCAAGTAACTTGACGAGCTACACTTGTAAAACAGCAGGAAAAACAGCCAATGGTATTATTTTAATCTATTCTGCAGATCAAAGTGAAAAAAAACGTTTGTATGGTTTTGTTGATTTCAAAACACAGCAATTTAAATGGATTGAAGCAAACGAAGTTGATAAACCATCAAATATTCGCGGATCGGCGCTTATTAATGGAAGAACGTATCTTTTTGATTACAGTAACTATGTTTTTCAAGTTGGACTAGACAATTCCTTTCAAAAATTAGATGGTTCCCATCCATTGCAGAAATTTTTCTCCGCACACAAGCCAAGTGTCGTTAAGCAATATGACAATCAATTGTATGTTGGAACAGAAACGCAAGGTGCATTTATTCTAGATTTAAAAGGTAAAATCATTCGCCGTTTTGATTTGGATGAGGGAATGCAAAATAACAATGTATTTGACTTGTTTTTAGATCAATCCAAGAATTTGTGGTTGAATTTAGATGAAGGAATTCACTTTTTTGAAACTTCTTCACCCATTACTACTATTGGGAAACCTCAAGGGATTTCGGCTTCCATTCAGGCAATTGATTTTCAATCTGGTCAACCAATTCTTTCATTGAGCACCGATTTGTTTTTGGCAGAAAATATTGAAGGCCGAACCCATTTTTACAATAGTAAAAGTATTCAAGAAACAACTTTCGATGTCAAAACGGTTGAAATTGAAAACCAAAAACGCACTTTGGTAATCGGCTATGAAGGGATTTATGAATACGCACAAGGTAAAAAGAAAAACGTTGTCGAAGAATATGCATGGACCATTTTCCAAAATCCTATTCAAAAAAATCAAGTTTTTGTGGGCTTGGAATCCGGAATTGGTGTTCTGACTTGGAAAAACAAAGCTTGGGAATATGAACTTTTACCAATCAATATAGAAGGTGACATCATTCATTTTTCTTCAGATGGTAAAAACCTTTATTTTGGAATCAAGGGGAAAGGTTTGGGGATTTTAGGCTTGAAAAATTTTCAATTCAAACTAATCAATTTTCCCAAAAAATTAGATCAAAATAGCCATGTTTATGTCGAAGTTTTTCAAAATCGAATTTTTGTAGGATCCAATTATGGCTTGTTCTTTTTAAATGATAATAAAACTGCATTTGAACCTTTTCCGAAAGTAAATAATACGCAGTTTTCAGGGAAGAAGGAAATCCAAATACATCGCTTATACAATGATCAAGATCGAAAACTTTGGATGGTATATTATATCGAAAAATCAAAAGATGAATTTGAGATTGAAACTGGTTGGTTTACCAATTTTAAAGGAAAATGGGTTTGGAATCAAGGCGCTTTGAAAACCATTCAAAATGGAGGAATCTTATTTGCAATTCAACGTTACAAACCCAATGAAATATGGCTTGGTAGCGATAATGGACTTTACATTCTGAACGAATTTGCAC
>JBFYPS010000258.1:0-4929 GCA_041303135.1 Crocinitomicaceae bacterium
ATATGCCTTTGATCAAGGTTTTCTTAATCGTTATGCCATTTTAGGTTTGCATCAATCTTATAATTCCACATTTATTTTAAATCAATTGAGTCAAAATAATTTTCTTTATTCCTTTTTTGACGATTATCTAAATTTTAGTGCAGATTTTAATGTCGATGTGAAACGTTTTGCAACCTATATTCAATCTGAACCCTTCGGAATAGAACTAGACATGGATTCAATTGCATTTATGCCAAGTAGTGCCTTCACTCCAAGTGGAATGACTGTCGAAAATGCTCGGACTTATTTGCTAAACCTTGCAAAATCCAAAAATGTACAATATTTGCATTTACCAGAAGCGGCACCTAAAAATACTGAAGAAGAAGCCGTTGTTGGAAAAACTTTGGCTTATTTGGTTTCTGATTTCATTAAAGCACATCAATCTGCAAAATAAATTTTAAAAAAAATTGCTTTTCAGCATTTTGCTTCGTTTTTGTAGTTAAATTTAGATGTCAGAGTAAATGAAAATTTTATCTGATATTTAAGTAGAAACAGTTTTCAAATCTATGGCTACAAACTACAAATTTGGTAAAATCATTCACTTCTTAAGGGCATTTTATCCTTTGCAGTTGATATTTGGTCATTTGAAATACAATCTTTTAGCCCTTTTTTATTGGTTGATTTTATTTCTAATTGTTTCTGACAGCCTTGGTTCAAAATTTGGTTTACCTTATTTACTTTATTCTCCAGAATATCATGGCGAAATAAGTTGGATCTCATTTTTATTAATGGGTTTTTCTATTGGTGGATTTACCATGGCTTTCAATATGTATAGTTACATGAAATTGGGTACGAAATATCCTTTTTTGGCGACTCTTTCAAGGCCATTTATTAAATTTTGTTGGAACAATGCCCTCATTCCACTCACTTTCAGTATTTATTATATAATTCAATTTAGTCAATTTCAAATCGAGGAAGAATTTGCCACAAAAGGAATAATTACCATATATATTTTATCCTATTTATTCGGTTTTTTTCTTTTTGTTCTTTTTTCAAATCTCTACTTTTTTCCTACAAACAAAGATTTTTTCAAACTCACTGGCAAAAAAGACAATGAACTGGCTCATGAGGAACCTATAAGTTCATTTTTTCATCAAAAAGTTGATTGGAATTTACTTTTTAAATACGAAAAAGACCGTTCCTATATTTACATTTCAGGTTTTAGCAAATGGAGAAAAAGTCGTTCGATAAAACATTACGATAAGGCCGTTTTGGAAAAAGTTTTTGCACACAACAGAATCAATGCCACTTTCTTTGAAATCGTAACAGTTGTTTCCTTCATTGTAATGGGCATGTTTCGAGAATTTCCGTTTTTCGAACTTCCTGCCGGAATGAGTATCATTTTGTTGCTTTCCATTATTTTAATGCTCTTTTCGATATTAAAATCGTGGTTTAAATATTGGACTTATCCTATCATTTTCCTTATAATTATAATAATGAATGTTTTAAGTGAGAAAAGTTCATTTTTTCAATATAAAAATTATGCTTATGGACTTTCTTATAAACCTGAGGACATTGTAGATTTTTCGTTTAAGGAAATACAAAAGAAGGCAGATAATCAAACATTTAATGAGCAATCAAAAGCCAATTTTATTCAAATTTTAAATTCCTGGAAAGCTAAAACTGGAGAAGAAAAGCCAAAGTTGGTAATTGTTATGACATCCGGTGGTGGTTCTCGAAGTGCTTTATGGACTTATTCTGTATTGAGCAAGGCAAATGAAAAGTTGGAAGGAAAATTGGCACAAAATACGCAATTAATAACGGGTGCTTCTGGCGGAATGGTAGGTGCTTCTTATTATAGAAGTTTACTTTTAAAACAAAAACTAGGAGGTACAATTAAATTAACAGCAACAAAATACACGGACAATATCGCCAAAGATTTACTCAATAAACTGTCTGTTTCTGCTTACTCAAATGATTTATTTGTACGCTTTCAAACTTTACAAATTGGTGACAATTTATATACTAAAGATAGAGGTTATGCTTTTGAACAACAATTGCATCAAAATACTGAATTTATAATGGATAAACCTTTGTCTTACTTTGAAAAATATGAACAAAATGGATTGATTCCAACGATGATATTTAGTCCAACGATTGTGAATAATGGAAGACGTTTGCTAATTTCTTCACAATCATTGGCTTTTATGAGTCATCCTTCAGGTCCATCAAACTTGACTAGGTCTTACGAAAACATTGATTTTCAAACATTTTTCAATGAGAATGAGAAAGATTCATTGCGCTTTAGTTCTGTGATGCGCATGAGTGCCACTTTTCCTTTCGTTTTACCCATGGTTTCCATGCCGACATATCCTGAAATGCAATTGATGGATGCGGGAATAAGGGATAATTATGGTGGGAAAATCATGTTAGAATACTTGTTTGAAATGCAGGATTGGATCAAAGAAAATACCAGTGGAGTTGTCGTCGTGCAGATTAGAGATACCAAAAAAATTCTCACTGGCGATGAATTGCTTCAAGTTTCTTTATTCGACAAATTAACTTTACCATTTGGAAATATGTATGCAAATTTCACTCGAACACAAGATTTTGATCAAGATGAAATGATGAAAATCGGCTTCAAAGGTTTTCCTTTTGCAATTGATTTAGTGGCTTTTAATCTTCGTGAAGCCACCAAAGATCGAATTTCCCTTTCATGGCATTTAACAAGCCAGGAGAAAAATAAAATTTCCCGCGCTTGGAAAAGTAAAGGAAATCAAGCAGCTTTGTTGCAACTACAAAAATTATTGAAAGTCGAATAAAGCATCGATTCAAATCTGCAATGGAAAAAATCGACTATTTTTGTAAGAATCTAAAAGCTATTTCAATTGGAAAATAAACTGTTATTGATTACGCCTCCTTTCACGCAGTTGAATACGCCATATCCAGCAACAGCTTATCTTAAAGGTTTTTTAAATTCAATTGAAATAAATTCTACTCAAGCAGATTTAGGAATCGAAGTCATTTTAGCGCTTTTTTCAAAAGAAGGTTTGATTAAGTTATTTGATTCCATCAAGTTTACAACTGAAGAATTAAGTGAAAATGCGCAAAGAATCATTTTACTGAAATCAGATTATATTCAAACAATTGATGCCGTGATTGCCTTTTTACAAGGAAAAAATCCAAGTTTAGCGCATGCCATTTGTCAAGATAATTTTCTGCCTGAAGCCAAACGTTTTGAGCAAGTTGATGACCTAGAATGGGCTTTTGGAATCATGGGAAATCAAGATAAAGCAAAACATTTAGCCACACTTTATTTAGAAGATTTGTCAGATTTAATCATCGAAGCGATTGATCCTCATTTTGGTTTCAGTCGTTATGCAGAAAGACTGGGAAGATCTGCCAGCAGCTTCGATGAAATGTATGATTCACTTCACCTAGAATTCACTTACATTGATGAAATCACAATTGATTTATTGAAACAGAAGCTGGTTAAAACCGCGCCCAAACTCGTTGCTTTTTCTGTGCCTTTTCCTGGGAATTTATATGCCGCATTTCGTTGTGCACAGTTCATAAAAAAACATTTCCCTAACATAAAAACTGCCATGGGTGGTGGATTTCCGAATACTGAACTGCGGTCATTGTCAGATACTCGTGTTTTTGAATTTTTTGATTTCATTACTTTAGATGACGGGGAGGCACCAATCCAAAATTTACTTCAATTTATCGAAGGTAAACGATTGATTAATAAACTAAAGAGAACTTTTGTTTGCATAGAGAATGAAGTTAAATACATCAATGAATCTGAAACGCCTGACTACAAACAAAAAGATTTAGGAACTCCAGATTACAGCGATTTATTTTTAGATAAATACATTTCAGTCATAGAAATTGTCAATCCAATGCACCGAATGTGGAGCGATGGAAGATGGAATAAATTGACGATGGCGCACGGCTGTTATTGGGGGAAATGCACGTTTTGCGATATTTCATTGGATTATATAAAGATTTATGAACCCGCAACGGCCAAATTATTGGTTGATCGCATGGAAGAAATGATGCTGCAAACGGGTGAAAATGGTTTTCATTTTGTTGATGAAGCCGCACCGCCAGCACTGATGCGAGAATTGGCTCTGGAAATTATCAAACGGAAACTGACGGTAGTTTGGTGGACAAATATTCGCTTTGAAAAAAGTTTTACTGCTGATTTGTGCAAATTATTAAAAACATCTGGTTGCATCGCTGTTTCAGGTGGACTGGAAGTAGCATCAGATCGTTTGTTGAAATTGATTGACAAAGGTGTATCTGTGGCGCAAGTTGCTCAAGTAACGAGAAATTTCACAGATTCAGGAATCATGGTACATGCTTATTTGATGTATGGTTTTCCTACACAAACTATTCAAGAAACGATCGATTCTTTGGAAATGGTGAGACAATTGTTTGAAAACGGGGTACTTCAATCAGGCTTTTGGCATCAATTTGCAATGACAGCGCACAGTCCAATTGGATTAAATCCTGCAAAATTTGATGTTGAACGAGAAAATTTAGAAATTGGAAGTTTTGCCAATAATGATTTGATTCACAAAGACAAAACAGGAATTGACCATGAAATTTTTAGTTTTGGATTGAAAAAATCTTTGTACAATTACATGCATGGAATAGGTTTTGAATTACCACTAAATCAGTGGTTTGACGAAAAGGAAATTGGTGTTAAACTGCCTCGAACAAAAATTGAAAAAGATTTTATTTTTAACGCCTTAAATGAAAATTCTCTCAGTTTCACAAAACCAAGTGCCAAAATTATTTGGTTTGGAACCTCGCCAAAAGTTGAATATTTCTTGAAACGAAAAAAAGGAAATGAATGGGAAATGAGCCAACTAAATTTTCATTCAAGAAAATCGAGTTTTAGTATTCAAGTAGAGAAGGAGCAAGGGAATTGGTTAGTGCAAT
>JBFYPS010000259.1:0-3148 GCA_041303135.1 Crocinitomicaceae bacterium
CGCAGAATTAGAAAGCACAAAGCAACTTCTGACACAACGGATTTGGAAACTTGGAATTTAAAGCAAGCTACGCTGGAAAATCAATACAAGGAATTGGAAGCAAGTTTGAAGGAGGCTTAGATTTTTGTATTATTAGATTGACTAAGTCGGTGCTTCGCGCTCGCTGCGCGTCTGCCTGCGGCGGTATTTGATTCACTTCGTGGCTGACTTCGTCGGTGTTTGACTTTTAGAATATTAGAATAGTCTAATGTCTCGGGTCTATTGTCTCGGGTCTATTGTCTCCAGTCTATTGTCTCCGGTCTATTGTCTAAAGTCTAATATCTTCGAGTCTACTTTCGAGCTTTCATCTTCACATAAACCACTTTCTTAGTCTCAAAAAATTCTTCTTGAAATAAATCAGCGATGTCAAAATAGGTTACAGATTGTTGTACAGGTTTCATTTCTTCTGCCAAATCGCCGCCTTTTAAGTATAAAATTCCGTTTGGAAATTCGTTTTTTTGTTCCACTTTGAATTTGTCTTTCAACCATGTCAAGAAAACAGGCATTGCGGTTACTGCACGACTAACCACGAAATCAAAGGTTTCTTTGATGTTTTCAGCGCGATCGTGTGTTGCATGTACGTTTTCTAATTGCAAAGCAGTAGCGACTTCTGTTACCACTTTGATTTTCTTCCCGATCGAATCAACCAAATGAAATTGGCAGTCTGGAAACAAAATCGCCAAAGGAATTCCTGGAAATCCTCCTCCAGTACCTACGTCCAAAATAGAAGAATTGTCCGCAAAAGGCATCACTTTCGCAATGGCCAAGGCATGTAAAACGTGTCGCTCATAGAATTGATCTAAATCCTTGCGAGAAATGACATTGATTTGTTCGTTCCAATGTTGATACAAAGGCATTAATTGCTCAAATTGAGATTTTTGTTTGTCCGTTAAATCAGGAAAATATTTGAGAATCAATGCGACTGAATTCATGTGTTTTTTTTGACAAAAGTAACAAAAAAACTCCGCCTAATTGGAGCGGAGTTGATTTAATAAATGTCAAATATAATTATGATAATAATTTTTCTTACATGGTTTTTTGTCATGGTTTCACGCTGTGTCTGCTCCGCGGTTTGAAACAAAAACACACGCCAAAAACTAATTCTTTTATTCACTTACACGACGGACTGCGTCCATCGCTACCAATATGTGATACCTAGCGGTATAAAAAATTAGTTTTAATTTTAAAAATCAATCTTGATAAATTTTATCAACGATCGTTTTATATTTTTCTAAAATGATTTTGCGTTTCAATTTCAATGTTGGCGTCAATTCATTTCCTTCGATGGTAAATTCTTTGGGTAACAATTCAATCTTTTTGATTTGTTCCCAGTTTCCATAAAGCGTATTGTATCCAGCGACTTCTTTTTGAATTCTCTCTTTAACAGCTTCATTACTTGCAATTTCTTCATTTGAAAGCTGGTCGAAATTCAAATTTTTCCTTTTCGCCCATTCTTTGATGAACGCAAACCCAGGAACAATCAATGCCGCTGGGAATTTTTGATTTTCCCCAATAACCATGATTTGTTCAATGAATCTAGATTCTTTAAACTTATTTTCCATTGCTTGTGGAATGATGAATTTTCCACCCGAAGTTTTGAAAATCTCTTTCTTACGATCTGTTATTTTTAAGAATTTATCTTCCACCATTTCACCAATGTCGCCGGTATGGAACCAACCTTCAACATCAATATCTTCAGCCGTTTTATCAGGTAAATTGTAATAACCCATCATCACATTTGGACCTTTTACCAAAATCTCACCGTCTGCAGCAAACTTGACTTTTACGCCTTTCAAAACGGTTCCAACGGAACCAATTCTAATTCCATTGATGAAATCATTTACGGAAATTACAGGAGAAGTTTCTGTCAAACCATATCCTTCCAAAATTGGAATTCCTGCGGCCATGAAAATACGCGCTAAACGAGGTTGTAATGCCGCACTTCCTGAGGCAATCGCTTTCGTTTCTCCGCCCAATGCTTCTTGCCATTTGCTGAAAATCAATTTGCGTGCAATGGCTAATTTGAATTTGTACCAAGCTGATTTACCGATCACATCATATTGTTCAGCCAATGAAACTGCCCAGAAAAACAAAGATCTTTTGATTCCAGTCAATTCATCGCCTTTCGCCATGATTTTATCGTAAACTTTCTCCAATAAACGTGGAACTGCCGTAAAAACATGTGGTTTCACTTCGCGGATATTGTCACCAATTGTATCCATCGATTCAGCGAAATAAATCGAACAACCCAAATACAAATACATGTAATGCAACATGCGCTCATACACGTGACAAACTGGTAAAAATGTCAATACACGAGAATATTCATCCGCTGGAATTCGCTCTAAACAAGCCATTACATTTGAAAGTAAATTGTTGTGAGAAAGCATCACTCCTTTTGGATTTCCTGTGGTTCCTGAAGTGTAAATGATGGTTGCCAAATCTTCATTTCTGACATTGGCTTTCAAAGCATCAATGGTTTTACTTTCAACAGCTATTCCAGCTTCAAAAACCTCTTCCCAATAAGGAATTTCATCTTTTTTATCAAAAGCAAAAAGATGCTCTAAAGCTGGCAATTCGCCTTTTATTCCATTCAATTTCTCAAATAATTCTTCATTTCCAACAAAGCAAATCTTGATTCCTGCATCTTTGAAAATATATTTGTAATCAGAAATCGAAATATTGGGATAAACTGGCACTACAATTCCACCAACTTGCTGAATGGCAATGTCCACGGTATTCCATTCGTATCGATTGCTAGAAACAACACCTACTCTATCGCCGGGCATGATTCCTAATGCTACCAATCCTTTGGAAACTTGATTGACTTTTCCTAAGAAATCTTGAATCGAAACTTTGTCCCATTCTCCGTTTCTTTTGGTTGAAAAAGTTCTTTCATTCGGGTGTTTTTCCAATTGAAAATATGGAATATCAAATAGTCTTTTTACTTCATTCATAGTTACAAGATATGTCTAAAAATAATAATTTATTTCAAATCTTGGTTGAATTGACCAATTAATTTTCAAAAGTTGAAATTCTGAGTCTTTTTAATTTTCAATATTGAATTTAAAAAACACTGAAAATAAAACACTTATTACAAATTTACACA
>JBFYPS010000260.1:0-4713 GCA_041303135.1 Crocinitomicaceae bacterium
TTTATCTGACAAATCCTCTACCTTCTGAAACGAGTAATTTACATTAGTTTCTAATTTTAATTCTGAAAAATTTCGCGTGTGATTGAACTGAAAATCAGCACCAAAAACCTGCGCTTTGCCAACATTTTGAATTGACCAAACAAATAAATTCTTGGTTGGAATGGCAACAATTTTATTTTCTACCAAATTGTAGTAAGCATCCAATCTAAACTTCAATTGGTTTCTGTGAAAATAGTAAGTATGAAAGTTTCCGATATTAAATTGATTTGCAATTTCTGGTTTCAAACTTAAATTCCCTAAAGCATTATAATACAACTCATTGAAAGTTGGAATTCTGAAAGATCGCTTCGCCCAAAAATTCAATCCGCCAATGAAAGATCTCCACTTTTCAGTTTGAAATGAAGCATAAGGCGTAAAAACAAATCGATTGAGATTATTTCCTGAGATTGACAGTTTATCCGAAAAAAATTGTTCTCCAACTTGAAGTACTAAATTCGATCTACTCCAATTTTTTTCTATTCCTAATACTGCTTTCAATTGATATCTTTTGGGCGATAAAATGGAAGGAACATTGCTGTTTAACAAACTATAATTTTGTTCGATTCCACCAAAATAAATCAATTTCAACTTTTTGTTTTTTACAATTTCTAGATCATATTGCATGGAATCTAGATCTCTTCGTTTGATTGGCAATTTTCTGAATGAAAATCCATTGACAAAATGAGTATTGTAATATCTATTATCCAAATAACCTGCAGTATTTAAATATGTTGAATCAATGTAAATCAATTGTTCATTGCGCATCGAAGCATAAACTCTGAAAGGAAAAATTTGATCAAATCTAGTAAAATCAACATTGACTTGATTTGTTACATTTTTCAACCGTTGATTCGAAATTGTATTGTATAAAATCACAGCCCCTGGAAGTCCTTTGTCAGATTGATTGAATTGATCGTTGATTCTAAAGATACTTTTTTTACCAATCTTAAATCCAGATGAAAAACCGCCAAATCCTTCTTTAAAATCATTATTGAGACGTTTTCCTTGATACAATTGATTGCCATTTTCAATTTCGAAATCATACTTACCATTTGCTTCTCGGTATTTTCCTAATAAAGAAAAGAAACTGCGTTTATTGTTCATTTTCAATGCTAAATAGGAATCTATTTGTCCAAAAGAACCACCTTTTAATGCTGATCGAACCTGATATTTCGACATTCCAAATCCACTTTCAAAAGTTTCAATGCTCAAACAACTTCCGCCAATTAATGCAGAAATGGGATTTAAAAATCCTTGCGAACTACCAATTGAAAGTGTGATTTTCTCAATGCTTTCAGTTTGGATATTGCTCAAATCTAATTGTCCAGTTTGGGTATTTTGCAATGAAAAACCGTCCACAACAATTCCTGTTTGATTTCCGTTGATTCCTCTGACTGAAATGGTTTTCATTCCTCCCAAACCGCCGTAACTTTTCAAGGAAACGCCAACAAAGCGTTGCAATAATTGACCTACATCTTCTGGTTGTAACGCTGTAATTTGTGCTTTATTCAATTTTTGAACTTGCGAATTTTCTTTTTCAATGCGCAATTCAATCACTTCAATAGTGTCCAATTGATGATCCAAACTTTGAGCAAATGAAGCCAAAGAAACCAATGTGAAACAAATAAAAATGAATGATTTGAACATGATATAAAACTAAGCAAATGTTATTTCACCAATTTCTGAGAAGAAATCATTCCATCTTTCATCATTTGAACGAAATAAGTTCCTGATTCTAAAGTAGAAACATTGATTTTAGAGAATTCTTGATGATCAAAAGAAAGAATGACTTTTCCAGTTAGGTCAACAATTTGAACTTTACCATTTCCACCTTGTATTGTCAACCAATCGTTTATTGGATTTGGGTAAATTTTAAAATCTTGTTTGGCTTGCTCTACAATATTTTCTAAAGGAATAAAATCCAAATCATCTAGCGCAAAATACGCTGGCGTGTTCATACCAAAATCACCAATATCAGTCGATTGAAGGTCAAAACTCAAACCATAGACATTTCCCAGAGAAGTCAAATCTACAGATTTCCAAGTGTTTAAAATGAAATCTTGTGCATTGTCTGCAAATCGAAAATCTGCCAAATAAACATCTAATGTGGAAACAATTTCATCAGAAAAACTCAAGCCATTAATTGTCAATTTGAAAAAATCTTCTCCATTAGTGCCATCAGGTTGCCCTTGTGCGTTATTTGCGGAACCAAACTTTTTCGCGTAAGCATCACCATCGCGCATTGAAATTCCAGCATAAGTTGTGTTCGTAATTTTCAAACTTGGCACATAACCAAGTTGCGGAAAAGTTATTTTACCTGCTGGATAGCAAATGGCATATTTTTCACTCGCATCAGCACCTGAACCAGCAAAACAGCTGTATTGGTTTGCATAACCTGGTGTTGTAGCGTCTGTCATATTAGAATAAATAAAGCCATTCCAATAATCTCCAGCTTGGGTGTAATCGTTGGAAAATTCAATTCCCATTTCACTAAAACCACCTGCACCATCTGAACCGTTGTAATACGATTCTGCCTGAGGCAAAGTTAAACTCTCAAAATTGACGAATTGTGCGCTTGTGAACATCGAAATTGATGCGAAACAAGCAGTAAATACAATCTTCTTCATACATTAATTATTAAATAAAAAATTATACTAAGAAGAAATCAGGGACAGAAAATGCCCTTTAAAAACAGATGAACCGTAAAGTAAATCCGACTTTATTCTGAAGTCTTCATTCAAAGATGATTGGCAGATATTCTGACTTGTTCCAACTCTATTTCGCCTTCCCATCCTTGGCCTTCGGACAGTGACATTTTGAAATAGATTTTACAGAACTTACAGCTGCAGATACAGTTCTCGATTTACACGAGATTCCCTTTTAATCCAAAAAGATGGTACCAAAAATCTGATACAAAGGTATGGAATTAATTGGAATAAGGTTACTTGTAATAAAAAGAAAGCGCAAAAATCAGGAACCATCTAAGAAATTATTCTTAAAATGAACATTTTTGAAAATATTGCGAAAGAATTGTACGACTATTTTGCAACAAAAAAAGCCACTTAATAGTGGCTTTTAAAATATTTGAGAATATAAATTTAAACTCTACCAGGATAAACTTTCAATGCTTCTTCTAAACATTTCACTGCTTTATGCAAAGAATCTTGATTCAACACATAAGCAATCCTAGCTTCTTGAAGTCCTGCTCCTTCTGTGGCATAAAATCCATTTGCTGGTGCCATCATCACAGTTTGTCCTTCAAATTCAAAATCTTCAAGCAACCATTGACAGAATTTTTCAGCATTGTCAACTGGAAATTTAGCTACGCAATAAAAAGCGCCACTTGGTTTTGGACAAAAAACACCTGGAATGGCATTCAATCCGTCAACCATGATATTTCTTCTTGTAACGTATTCTGAAACAACATCATCGAAATATTTTTGAGGTGTTTGCAAAGCGGCTTCTGAGGCAATTTGATCAATTGTTGGTGGCGATAAACGCGCTTGACCAAATTTCAAAGCTGCTGACATTACTTCTTTATTCTTAGAAATCAAAGCTCCAATTCGTGCACCACACATTGAGTAACGTTTTGAAACAGAATCTATCATAATTACATTTTCTTCAATTCCTTTCAAGTTCATTACAGAAAAAGGAACTGCTCCATCGTAGCAAAATTCTCTATAAACTTCGTCTGCAAACAAGAACAAATCGTGTTTTTTAACGATTTCACTCAATTGCTCCAATTCTTCTTTCGTATATAAATATCCTGTTGGATTTCCTGGATTACAAATTACAATTGCACGCGTTTTAGAAGTAATCTTTTTCTCAAATTCTTCCACTGGAGGCAACGCGAATCCACTTTCAATGCTAGAACCAACAGGTACAACTTTCAATCCTGCAGTTGTTGCAAAACCATTGTAATTAGCGTAAAATGGTTCAGGAATAATCACTTCATCACCTGGATCACAAGTAGTCATAAAACCAAAAATCAATGCTTCAGAACCACCAGTTGTGATAATAATATCTTCCGCATTTACAGGAATTCCCGTTTTTTGATAATACAAAGCCAAATTATTTCTGTAAGACTCAAATCCAGCTGAATGACTGTATTCTATCACTTTATGGTCAAAATTCCTAATTGCATTTAACGCCACTTCTGGAGTTTCAATATCAGGCTGACCAATATTTAAATGATAAACAATTTTACCTTGTTTTTTGGCTTTTTCAGCGTAAGGCATCAATTTTCTGATTGGAGAAGCTGGCATTTCAACCGCTTTTTGAGATATTTTTGGCATAACTATTTTTTTCGATTTGCAAATTGACTTCAAAGCTACTAATTAAATTCTTTCCCTATAATTGTAGGCCTTAGAAATTCTTAAATTTGTCGTATGAATTTTAAGCAGAAAAAATCCTACATTTGGATAATAACCGTTTTATTGGTTTCTTGTAGTTCAAATGAATCAAAAATTGGTCAAAATAATTCCAAGATTTTAAAGGAAGAAACCAAAGAGATTGATACACTTCAACCTGTTTCCAAATTCGTTCAGCCAAGAGCTGGTTTAGATCAATTAACAGATATTCAAACTGTTGACAAAACAATTCAAGTTGATTTAAAATACGCAACTACCGACAATTTCATGCACCAAATTTTGTACAAAGACATTCAACATTTAT
>JBFYPS010000261.1:0-5325 GCA_041303135.1 Crocinitomicaceae bacterium
GGAACTGCCAGACCGTTTAAATTTTTCGATTTAAGTAAAAACTCAGTTACAGATTACACCATTCATCCATTTGCTTACATGGATGGAACGATTCACGAATACAAGAATTGGTCGATTGAAGAAAGTAAAATGGAAATTGAAAAGATTTACAAAGAAGTGGAAAATTTTGGCGGAGATTTCATTTGCATTTGGCACAATGAAACAATCGGAAATTTTTCAAAATGGAAAGGTTGGACTGAAGTGTTGGATTTCACTTTGAACTTAAACAAAAAGTCATGAAACTGAAACTCGATTTTGAATTTCAAGTCAATGCCAAGAAAATGCAACATGGCGATCAAGTTGTGTTGATTGGAAGTTGTTTTTCAAATGAAATGGGTTTACAGTTTGAAAACAATGGCTTTAAGGTAAATTCAAATCCTTTTGGAACGATTTTTCACCCAATTCCGTTGGCGAAGTTAATTCTAGATTCATTGAATCAAAGTCAAGAAAATCAAATATTTCCGCGCAAGGATTTATTTTTCTCTTGGGATGCTGCAGGAACTATTTTTCACTATTCAGAAGCAGATTTAAATGCGTTTTTAAATCAAATTAAAGCGCAATTTCGACAAGATTTACTTGAAGCAAAATACTTATTTATTACTTTAGGTTCATCGTTTGGATATATTCACAATCAGTTGAATAATGTCGTTGCGAATTGTCATAAAATGCCATCAACTACATTTGAAAAATCGTTGACAGATTTAGATTCAATGGCGGAGATTTGGAGCGAAGCTTTAATTCAATTAAAAGCATTCAATCCGAATTTGGAAGTGATTTTTACAGTCAGTCCAATACGTCACATCAAAGATGGTTTAATCGAAAACAATAGGAGCAAAGCCAGGTTATTTGACTTGCTTGAAAAATTAAATTCAGACTTTCCAATTCATTATTTTCCTGCTTATGAAATCATTTTAGACGAATTGAGAGATTATCGTTTTTTCAAAGCAGACGGCGTTCATCCAAATGAAATGGCGATTCAATATGTTTGGCAAAGGTTAACTGAAACTTTGATGTCAGCAGAAACGCAAAAGGTTTGTCAGGAAATTGTGCAGTTGCGACAAATGGAAAATCACCATTCTTTGTATCCAAAAAGCAGCGAGCATCAAGAATTTATTTTGAAAACGAAAGAGAAAATTCAACAGTTTTTAGCAAATCATCCATCCATTATTTGGGAAAAATAAAACCCTGAAAGTTTTCACTCCCAGGGTTCCAAACCAAAACTATATTTGACTATAGACTTTTATTCTTATCGAATTTCACAGTGTAGCTGAAATTCAAGGTTTTGCTTTCTTTGGTTTTCAGATTGATTTCCCATTCGAGCATTCCGGTAACTAAATCGTGTTTCGCTTTTCCAGTATTTGTCGCTTCAATCACAATCTCACTGTTTTGTGTAATTGGCATTTGATCTTGAACAACAATCACAGCATTCGTTGATTTCAAATTTTTGATTTCAATTTGGAAATTATTGGTTCTTTCGATTTTGTCTCCAATCACTTTTTCTTTACTTTCTTTTTTCAAAAGCGTTCTTTTCACAATTAAATTTGGATCTTTTCCTAAGCTCAAGCTCAACGTGTCTTCCATAGAAGTTGGGTCGATGTATGTTTCACCAATGTAACTTCCGTCGAAGAAAATATTTGCTTTCGCAGGCACGAGTTGCAATTCATCCAATTTTGAAATTTGAGCCACCAAATAAACAGAAGCATCCATTTTAGGGACTGTGTAATATTTGTAGTTTGCTGCTAAATCAGTATTCGAAATCAAAACCATATGTTTTTCATTGGTTGAAGGAATCGTGTAAGGCAAATCAATTCTAAATTCCGCTGAAATCATTTGACTGATGATTTGGGTAAATTGCGCAGACGTTTCAGCATCATCTTCTTGCATTCTGTAAGAATCTTTTGCAGTTGTTTTTTCATAAGCACTTGAAGCATTCATTGTTACTGGTGCCATATAACCATTTGAATTTATTGAACCTGGCACTGGACGCGCTTGATAGTAATCAATATACCAAGGGTTCAATGTTGGTTTGATTTTGTTTTGAAAAGGATTGTTGGTTGAAATTGTCAATCTTACATCTTCCCATTTAGATCCTGTGTTTTGGTAAACTTGAGCCTTGTAATTTAAATTCACTTTCCCTGCTGCCAATTCGCTTCTAATATCGTACAATGGAATCCATCCAGCGCCAGAAACCAAATAAGAAAGTGTAATTTTTCCGTTGGTAATTTCTTTACTAGAAACTGTTACAATAATTCTATGAGTTGGTCCCAATTGTTCTATTTCTTGGTTCGAAGTACTTTGGTAGTTTCTCAAATTATTCAAGCGATTTTGCATGTCAGATTTATGAACATTTTTCTCAGCTTTACGACGATTTAATTTCAGTAATTGCTTATTGATTTCGTTCATTTTTATCGCATAATAATCAACTGCTTGTTTCAAAAGTTGGATAGAATCATTCACTTTTCCTTGTCCGCGAATAGCACCATTATTAGAAAGAATATTCTTTGTAGCATTCAAAACATCAATTTCATCTTGGATTTCCTGAATTTCGTATCCCAGCACCAATAATGAATCTTCTAATAGAAAAATATCTTTTCTAATTTTCAAAGGCAAACCGTCAATGGTTGCAGTTATTTTGGGTTCTGGATAAAACATCGAATATTTTGAGTCCAGAATTACGATGTTCCCAGTTGCTTTTACTTGCAAACTTTTTGCATCAATCGTAGGACAAATGCCATCGATAATAATTTCGGTAATACCTGGTTTAACATTATAGGTTGCTTTTCGAAAAACTTGAGCACCTTGTGTGTAAACAGTTACTTCTGTAATGGTTGACTTAACATTTTCTTTGTCGCCAGCAAAAAGCTGTGATGTGAAACAAAGAATAAAAAGACTTGCAAATATTTTTTTCATAATTTCTGAATTTGAGGTAAGGTACAGTCAATGATTTTATCGGTTCAACCGTATTTGGTTTTTAGGAAAAAATTAACAATTGAGATCTATTTCAATTCAATCTCTTTGAAAAACTGTTTCAGGAAATCTTCCATTACTTGATGACGTTCAATGGCGAGCCTTTTACCTGTTTCAGTATTGAAACGATCTTTTAAAAGCAGTAATTTCTCATAAAAATGATTGATTGTATGACTTTTAGCAACTGCATATTCTTCAAAAGAATTATGAAGTGTTGGCTTGACAGTAGATTGATAAATCGGACGATTTTTATTTCCTCCAAAAGCAAAAGCGCGAGCAATACCAACAGCACCAATCGCATCCAACCTATCAGCATCCTGAACAATTTGTTGTTCTAGACTGATTTTTTTGTCCTCAACCAAAGCGCCTTTGAAAGAAATATTGTCAACTAAAGCAACAACTTGGTCAATTATTTCAATTGAATAATTTAATTCGACCAAAATTTCTTTGGCAATCACACCGCCGTGATTTAAGATTCCTCCGTTCATTTTATGGTCTGAAATATCGTGCAACAATGCGCCTAAAATCACAATTTCAAGATTTCCACCTTCTTTACTTTGGATGTATTTGGCATTGTTTAAAACGCGTAAAATATGATCCCAATCGTGACCTGAAAAATCATTTTCGAAATGTGATTTGATTTTTTCTATAAGTTTGTTGATTTTATCTTCCATGTTGAGATTTTAATTGAACAAATGTATGTATAAATTTAGCTTTTGTATTGCCCTTTTAATAAGTGGTTTTTCAACCTTTTCGCAAGGACCAACAATTTCAGCTTTTGTTGGATATGGATTTTCTGCACCTTCAGATGTTTTGGGGATTCAGATTGAACCTGAGAAAACGACCAATATTTATGGAACATTGGGTGCAGGAGTAAATTACGAATTAAATGCAACCTACATGCTGAAGCCAAATTTTGGAATGGAACTGGGATTCAATTATTTTATGGGTGCTAAAACATTGACTTCGAGAGTAGAAAATGGTTTTGGAGTTTATGAATCATTTCAAAATTCGAATCAATTTCGCGTAACTCCAAAATTGATTTTACAGCATGGCGGTGAGAAATTAGGATTTTATTTCAAACCAGGATTAGTTTTACCGCTTTCAAATGTTTCAAATTTAGAGGAAACAGAATCTGGTTCAGGAACTATCGCTCAAATCGGACAAACAGTTTCGACTAGAAGTGAAACAAAATATTTCTTCGCTGTTGGTTATTCTGCAGCAATTGGTGGAACATTAAAATTGACGAAAAAACTTTCACTTTTTGGCGAAATGAACGGAATCTTCTTAAAAACCATGACCAAATCTAAAACGATGACTTCCTATGTTTACAATGGTGTGGAAGATATTGACAATATAAACACGAGAGATAAAATCACAAATTACGATGATCAAATAGATACAATTGTCAACAATGATGAGAATGTAGCGAAAAAGGCTTTGTCATTGATACACAATTACAGTGCAATTTTCTTGAATATCGGATTGAAATTTAGTTTTTAAGTTTTCGAGTATTACTAAGTCTTAACATCCTAATATCTTAAAATCTTGATATCTTAATATCTAGTTTGCCAAAACTTGCATCATAAACAAAATATACTTACTTTTGCACCCTTAATTAATTATTAACTGGAGTTTCGTACTCCAACTTATAAACAAAAAATGGCAACACGTATTAGATTGCAAAGACACGGGAAAAAATCAAAAGCATTTTTTCACCTTGTAGTCGCTGATTCAAGAGCGAAAAGAGATGGTAAATTCATCGAAAAATTGGGTACTTACAATCCAAACACAAATCCTGCAACAATCGAAATCAATTTCGAATCTGCGTTGAAATGGGTTCGTACTGGTGCTGAAATGTCTGACACTGCGAGAGCTTTGTTGTCTTACAGAGGTGTATTGTACAAAAACCACTTGATCAATGGTATCAAAAAAGGTGCTTTGACTGAGGCTGATGTTGAAACTAAATTTGCTGCTTGGGAAGCTGAGAAAGCAAACAAAATCAACAACAAAAAAGATGGTTTGGCAAACAGTGCTGTAGCTGCTAAGGCTGCTGCTTTGAAAGCTGAAGCTGAATCAAATGCTGCAAAAGCGAAAGCAATTGAAGCAAAAAATGCTCCTGAGGTTGAAGAAGTTGCTGAAGAAGTAGCTGAGGAAACAACAGAAGAAACTGCAACTGAAGAAACTGTAGCTGAAGAAACTTCTTCGGAAGAGGCTTCAACAGAAGAAGGTACAGAGGAAACTCAAGCATAAGAACAAAATATTTAAATGAAAAAAGCAGATTGCTATCATTTAGGATATGTAGCGAAACTTCACGGA
>JBFYPS010000262.1:0-8203 GCA_041303135.1 Crocinitomicaceae bacterium
CACCAAATGATTCAGGAAAGTGTTTTATTTTCAAATAATTGCGCATGGTTTTCGACCTTGGTTTCTAAAAAGGAAAATTTGCGTGGCATTTTAAAGTCGTTACAAAAATTGCCGATTACAAAGTATCAAATCGTTGAAATGCAACAAGGCAACAAAACGAGTCGTTTCATTGCCTGGAGTTTTTTGGCTGAAAAAGAATTGAAAAATTGGGGTAAATAATTATTGTCTAACTATATTCTTTCGTTCCTTTTCACTTCGTGGCTGCTTGCGCGGTGCTTGATCAAAAAGAACCCAAAAATATCTTCGCTGAGATCGCCTGCGGCTAAGTTCAAGGCTGAGTCATCAAGTTAAAGCGCAAATCTCTTCACGCTGATAATTTTTTTCTTCATGCGCTTTATTTTAAAAGCTTCTGAAAACGTGATTTTGTCGGTGATCTACTTCACTAGCGTTCCGTAGCTTCCTCCAAAAGTCTACATTTTCAGTGCACCTTTAAACCGCGCAAGCAGCCACGGTAGTGAAACCTTTCTTCCAAGGCCGGAAGTCTAAAACTATAAATTTAAGCACCGCAGTATCTAAATCATCTTAAACAACTTGATTTATTGCGACTTATAAATATACCGTACCTTTAAAACAACACCTACTCGGAAAAACAAATTACTGAAATTACATACTTCCTTTCATGTAGTCGCTGAATCGATCGCGGTAGCTGACACCACTCTCCAACGAAGATTTACTCAATTTTTTGCTTTCTACCAATCCCCAAAGTACAAACTCCTTTAGAAAATGTTTGTCTTCATTTTGAATTCTTGGTTGGTATTTTTGAATTAATTTTTCCAACGGTTCAATCGCATCCAATTGCGCAAAATAAGTTTCATCATCCGCTTCTTGGCTCAAATGAACTTCATCCGCTTCAAAAAACCAATCAACGATATCTTGGTATGGACCTTTCACATCTTCTTTCTCCAATTTCTCTACTTTAGGGAAATAGCTTTCGAAAAGTGTCTTAATTGAAGCATTGATTAATTGTTCAGCGACAAAAAGAGCGCCTTCTTGTTCGCCTTCATAAACCAATTCCATTTTGCCAGTCAATGCAGGAATAATTCCAGTAAAATCGCTCAATCTCACAGTAGTTTTTGGATTTCCTGCGCGCAAACTTCTCAATTCTGCCGTACTGATTAAATTTTCAAAAGCCGAAATGCTCATTCTAGCACTCACACCACTTTTCGCATCGATAAACTCACTCTCACGAGCTTCAAAACCAATTTGTTCGATGATATCCATTGCCAAAGATGGCACATAAATATTCTCTTTTTGATACCCAACTAATTTGGCTTCTTGCGCGGTGATTTTTCGTGCAATGTGAATGCTTTCAGGATAATGCGTCAAAATTTGAGAACCAATTCTGTCTTTCAAAGGTGTCACAATGCTACCACGATTGGTATAATCTTCTGGATTTGCAGTAAAAACAAACTGAATATCCAAAGGAAAACGCAATTGAAAACCGCGAATCTGAATGTCGCCCTCTTGCAAAATATTGAACAACGCAACTTGAATTCTTGCTTGTAAATCTGGTAATTCATTGATTACAAAAATGCAACGATTCGCACGAGGAATCATTCCAAAGTGAATCACACGTTCGTCTGCGTATGACAATTTCATGTTCGCTGCACGAATTGGGTCAACATCACCAATTAAATCTGAAATGGTAACATCAGGCGTTGCCAATTTTTCTGCAAAACGGTCATTTCGATTCAACCAAGAAATAGGCGTTTTGTCTCCTAATTCTGCGATTAAATCTTTCGCATAGCGAGAAAGTGGACTCAAAGGATCATCGTTTACTTCAGAACCTTGAACAACGGGAATCCATTCGTCGAGCAAATTCACCATTTGGCGCGCAATTCTCGTTTTGGCTTGTCCACGTAAACCCAATAAATTGATGTTGTGCTTAGACAAAATCGCGCGTTCCAATTCTGGAATTACTGAGTTTTCATACCCGTGAATTCCTTCAAAAGTTGGTTTTTTAGCTTTGATCAATGCGACTAAATTGTCTCGTAATTCTTCTTTGATTGACCTGGTTTGATAACCTGATTTTTTTAATTCTCCGAGTGTTTGAATATTTGTCATTTTACGAATATTGTTGTTGTTTAACCTCTAATTCTTTTTATTCTGTTGGTTTGATAATCTTCAAAAATCATTTGACCCAACCCTTGTAATCCTGTATAAAAAGCTTTGCCTTGATTGGCTTCTGTAAATCTTTGCACAAATTGTCTCAAATAAGGATCTTGTGCAATCATGAATGTCGTTATTGGAATATGCAATTTACGTGCTTGTTGTGCAGTTGTGTAGCATTTATCAACGATGTATGAATCCAAGCCATTGCTGTTCATGTAATAATCGCCATTTGGCTCTTTGACGCAACTTGGTTTTCCGTCGGTAATCATGAAAATTTGCTTGTTGGTATTTCGTTTACGACGTAAAATATCCATGGCCAATTGCAAACCAGCAACGGTATTTGTATGATACGGACCCACTTGTAAATATGGCAAATCTTTGGCTTCGATAACCCAAGCATCGTTTCCAAAAACCAAGATGTCAATCGAATCTTTTGGATATCGCGTTTTGATCAATTCCGAAAGTGCCATCGCTACTTTTTTGGCTGGCGTAATTCTATCTTCGCCGTATAAAATCATGCTGTGACTGATGTCAATCATCAAAACTGTGCTCATTTGCGCTTTGAAATAACTTTCTTCAACAATCAAGTCTCTTTCAGTCAATTGAAATTCACCAATTCCGTTGTTGATTTGGGCGTTTCGCAAACTTTCTGTCATGGATATGCGCTCCAAAGAATCTCCAAATATGTAATTGCGAAATTCTCCGGTTTGCTCATCGCCTTTTCCGCTGTATTTGGTTGCGTGATTTCCAGCGCCACTTTTTTTGATGTTTCCGAAAATGTGATCGAGTGCTTGTTTGCGAATCGCTCTTTCTGTTTTGGCGGTAATTTCTGTGCCACCTTCGCCTTCTTTTCCCTCCTTGTCTTTGATGTAGCGCTTTTTTCGCAAATCTTCGATGAAATCGTCGATGGTATATTCAGCAGTCGTTAAATTATATTCTTTATCTAAGACCCGCAACCAATCTATAGCTTCATCGAAATCTCCAGAAGTGTGGGTAATTAATTCTGTGAAGATCTCAAAAAGACGATCAAATGGTGATTGTTCCGGCGCTTGATAAGGCGTAAAAATGAAACCTCTTCCTTTGTTTTCCATGCTAATTGTTGTTTTAGAATAACAATTAAAGTGAAGAGATGTTTACGCTTTAGCAGATGAAATTATAATTCTTTAAATCCTTCTGAAAAGAAAACTTTGTCTCTATCCACAATTTGTTCAACGGTTTCTCTGAATGACGCGCGATTTTCAGCTGCGATTGCATCAATTGGAATGGCTATTTGCAATTCTTTGATGTAGTCAAAAAACAAACTTTGTTGGTGCGTACTAACGCGACGTAAACCTGAAAAATAAATGATTTTCACATCACGATCAGCAACAACGATGGCGTTTTTGGTAATTCCAACGCGAAATTTATTTCTACTTGTACCGTAAATTTCAAAAAGTAAATGGTCTAATCCTAGAATCAAATAAACTGCTGAAATCGGCAAAGCTTGAGGCGTAACCGTATATGTTCCTATCGCCAAAAACAAATGCATCAATGCTTCCAAGTTCAAATACATATTTGCTTGACGAATTCTCGTTTTTCCCATTGGTTGATTCCATTGAAAGCGAGAAATTTGAGAAACCATTCTCATCCCCATCCAACGGCGCATGGATCTTCTTCCACCGACGATTAATAAAATCGCACCAAATCCTAGAAAAATTTCACCTTTGAAAGGCAAATTATTTCCTGTTGTTTTCAGGAATTCTATTGGCAAATCAAATCCAACATAAACTGTCAAAGCCAATGCTGGAAATGAAATTAACATCAATAATATATTTACGAATTTATTCATTCGTTCAGAAGCTTAATTTTGCGTTGATATTCTTCAATTTTGCGCTTTGCACCATTGATTTTGGATTCAATTTCTTTGATCATGGCATCAGCACCTTTTGATTTGGCGAAGAAACCTAAATTGTTTTCATATTGATTGACTTCTTGTTTCAAATTTTGAATTTGCAATTGCAAGTCTTTGCGCTCGCGGTCAATCATTTTATCAGCATTTGGATTTGCTTTCAAAGAATCCATTTTTGCTTGGAACATTGCTTTTTCCTTTTCAGCACCTTCCAATTTCAATTTGGTATAGTGTGCATCAATGGCTGTTTTGTATGCATTGTAGACCTTGTCTTTTTCTTTGAAAGGAACTTTTCCAACAGCATTGAAAGCACTTGAAAACTCTTTCAAATCGTCCAACGCTTTTTTCTTATCGTCGGTCACTTCATATGCTTCAATCTTCGAAATGATGTCCAATTTAGCAGCTAAATTGGTCTCGTTCAATTTGTCAGATTCTTCAAAATGTTTTTGCTTGGCATTGAAAAAAGCATCACAAGCACCTCTGAAATCTTTCCAAAGTTGTTGCTCATTGCGTTGACCAGCATTTCCGAGTTTTTTCCAATCTTGTTGCAATTTTACAATCGCTTCAGAAGTCGCTTTCCAATCGGTAGAATATTTCAAAGCTTGTACTTTTTCAACCAATTGTTTTTTCTGACTGGCAACGGCGTCAAACTGCGAACGAATTCCTTCAAAAAAGGCTTTCTTTTTAGCGAAAAACGCATCACATTCTACTCTGAAAGCAGCCCATAATTCTTCGTTTTCCTTTTTAGTTCCAAAACCAATTTTCTTCCAATCTTCTTGAAATTGCAATAATTTTTGGGTCAATTCTTCCCATTCTTTGGTTGAAGTAACTTCTCCAATGGAAGCAATAAATGATCTTGTTTCGTCTAAAAGCGCTTGTTTTTTTTCAATATTTAAGCGCAATTCTTCGCGTTTTCCTTCATAGAACTCATGAATTTTCGCGTAAACCGCTTTTACTGCTTCCCAATATGCATTTTTGACATTTTCCCACTCTTCTTGCGGTACAGGTCCAGTTTCATCAAATTCGTTTTGAAGTGCTTTGATAGACGCTTCCATTTCCTTCACGGATTCCAAAGAATTTAGCGCTTTGATTTTTTCTACTAATTCCGTTTTAATTTGGAAATTACGTTTCAAATCATGCTCTTTCAATTCTCTGTAAATCTTCAAATTGAAGAAGAACGATTCCAATAATTTAGAATATTCTTGCTGAATTTCTTGTCTTTTTTCACGAATTACATCGCCTGATTGTTTCCAAGCTTCATGAATTTCTTTGTAGGTTGCAACAGCAACGCCAATATTTTCTTCTTCTTGAATCAAGGTTTTCAATCTTTCGATCAAATTCTTTTTCAAGCGCATATTGGCTTCTTGCTCCAATTTTTTCGCTGTGGAAACTGCTGTTTTTTGTTCGCGATATGCATTGTAAATTGAATAGAATTCCTCCTTCAATGGGTCTGGCATTCTTTCATAAATGGCAGTATCACCCTCTGATTGAGACTCTAAAAAAGCAACTTGTTTCAATCGCTCTTCTTCAATGCAAAAATCTTCAAATTTGCTTTTTAATTCATTCACATCTCGACTCACCGACAAAACGTCTTCTTGTGAAGTGTATGCTTTTAATTGATCAATAAACGCTGTTTTTTCCATAGCTCAAAAGCTTAATCTACTTGGTAAGTCATTTCAAAATTAGCCAAAGAAACAAACTGCTGAATGCGGTTTTCCATGTCTGATTGAGAAATGTTAGTCAATTTTTCAGTTCCAAATTTTTCAACACAAAAAGAAGCCAATGCAGAACCTGCGATAATTGCTCTCTTCATGTTTTCAAAGGAAATATCGTCTGTGCTTGCGATGTATCCCATAAAACCTCCTGCAAAAGTATCTCCTGCTCCAGTTGGATCAAAAACTTCTTCCAAAGGCAATGCTGGCGCTGCGAAAATTTGTTCTTCGTGAAACAACAAAGCTCCGTGCTCGCCTTTTTTGATAATCAAGTATTTTGGGCCCATTGCGCGAATCACTTTTGACGCTTTCACAAGCGAGCTTTCACCTGAAAGTTGTCTTGCTTCTTCATCATTGATAATTAACAAATCAATCATAGATAAAGTTTGTTTCAAGTCTTCCAAAGCAATATCCATCCAGAAATTCATGGTATCCATCGCGATTAATTTTGGACGTTCTGTCAAACGCTCAACAACTAATTTTTGCACTTGTGGACTCAAATTTCCCAACATCAAATATTCAGTTCCTTGATACTCCGCTGGAATAATTGGATCAAAATGTTCCAATACGTTTAATTCAGTAATCAACGTATCTCTTGTATTCATGTCATTGTGGTACTTTCCTGACCAGAAAAAAGATTTTTCTCCTTGTTTGATTTGCAAACCTGCTAAATCCACTCCGCGAGAAGATAAAGTGTCGATCATTGCTTGTGGGAAATCATCTCCAACAACAGCAACGATGCGTTGATTTTTTTCAAAAAAAGAGGCTGCCAACGAAATGTAAGTTGCTGCGCCACCGATTATTTTATCTGTTTTTCCAAATGGAGTCTCAATTGCATCAAAAGCAACACTCCCAACAGTAAGTAAACTCATGTATAAATGTCTAAATTATTGAAGTGCAAAGGTAGGGAAAAAAAGATTGGAAATACTGCAAGAAATACAGTGAAATATTCAG
Source organism: Crocinitomicaceae bacterium (assembly GCA_041303135.1). Lineage (GTDB taxonomy): Bacteria > Bacteroidota > Bacteroidia > Flavobacteriales_D > Crocinitomicaceae > JAQVCM01. The sequence goes on from JBFYPS010000262.1 coordinate 6,727, forward strand.
GTTTCTTTGATTCTAAATTAAACGCTCATTTTCATCCAAAGTAAAATGCCAATCCCAAAGAGGAGTGAAATTAATATGTTTGAAACTGCCCAAATCCATTGTCCTTGTTGAATTAAATCAACTGTTTCTTTACTCCAAGAAGAAAAAGTACTGAAACCACCACAAAAACCGGTAATTAATAACGGTGAAATCCAAGCGGTTGATTCTAATTTATCTTTAAAACCATAAAAGGTGATTCCCAAAATGATACACGCCAAAATGTTGGAAGTAAAAGTTGCAATAGGTAAATTTCCTGAATACATTTTTTGAGTTCCAAGACTTATTCCGTAGCGAGAAATACTCCCCAAACCTCCGCCAATAAAAACCCAAATGAAATTCATACGATACTTTTGAACGAAAATAGTAATTTTCTTAAAATGGAAGCAAAAAAAAGACTGCTCAACAATTGAACAGTCTCTAAATTTATTTTCATCTAATGTTATTTCAACGCACTCAAAATAGATTCAACCAAGGTTTCATTGGTGTCACCATATTTTGCTGTGTAATCCGCAGATGCACGTTTGATCACTTCAAAAGCTTCTTCTTTTCCGTAAACATGTGTAATTTCAACATTTTTTGCACCACCGTCTAAATCTTTGTAAGTCAAGAAAAAGTGACGCACTCTGTCAATAACCATTTTCGGCATTTCAGAAATGTCTTCGATGTTTCCATATGCTTGATCGTTTTTCAAAACAGCGATAATTTTATCATCCGCTTCACCACCGTCTAACATTCTGAAACCACCAATTACTTTAGATTCGCATAAAATATTGTTGTGCAAAAATGTTCTTTCACTCAAAACACAGATGTCCAAAGGATCTAAATCACCTGTAATTTCTGTACGTCCAGTTTTTTCATTTGCGAAAGCAGCCACTTGCGTATCGCAGTATGTTTTTGGAATAAATCCATACAAACAAGGCATGTGATTCGACAATTTTTGTGGTCTATCAACCATAATGTGTCCTGATGGTTTATCGATTTCATATTTAATCGCATCCGCTGGAATAATTTCAATGTATGCATTTACAATTGCTGGAGCTTTTTCTCCCACTTCAATTCCATGCCAAGGATGAGCAACGAAATTTTTGCTCATAGCCTCTACAATTTTTTTTACTTCTTCTCTCATGAATCTTTATTTACCGTAAATAATTTGATGAATCATTCACGCTTTTAAAATTTTAACTGTGCAAATATAGTATCAAACAATTAATTTTGATGTAGATAAACTAAAAACGAATAATTTTCTTGCTAAATGAGATAGTTTTATCAAATGGCACCCACGCAAAATCCAGAAGCGATTGACGCTTGAAGCAAATATCCACCTGTAGGCGCATCCCAATCAAGCATTTCTCCACAAAGTTGAATTTTGGGGAATTTTTTCAAGCTCAAATCACTTTCTAATTCAGTCCAAGAAACGCCCCCTGAAGTCGAAATAGCT
>JBFYPS010000263.1:0-3667 GCA_041303135.1 Crocinitomicaceae bacterium
GTTTTAATATTGTTGGATCTGTAATCTTATTATTATTATTTATCAAATGGAAATAAAAAACTTGAGAAAATGCGCCTCATAGCATGAGCAAAAAGTAAGAGTAAAACACATTAATTTTGCATTCAAACAAATTAGATTTTTGTTCAACAAAAGCACAACACATTCATGAAAAATCGCATAACACAACTTTTCAATATTCAATATCCAATCATTCAAGCGGGAATGATTTGGTGTTCTGGTTGGGAATTGGCTTCTGCTGTTTCCAACGCTGGCGGATTGGGAATCATTGGTTCTGGATCAATGTATCCGCATATTTTAGACGAACAAATTGCCAAATGCAAAGCGGCGACAAATAAACCTTTCGCAGTCAATTTGCCGATGCTTTATCCTGATATCGACAAGCACATTGAAACAATCATCAAACATCAAGTTCCAATTGTTTTCACTTCTGCAGGAAATCCAAAAACTTGGACGAAACATTTGCAATCGCATGGAGTTGTGGTTGTTCACGTTGTTTCAAGCGTAAAATTCGCATTGAAAGCGCAAGAAGCTGGCGTGGATGCCGTCGTTGCTGAAGGTTTTGAAGCTGGAGGTCACAACGGTCGAGACGAAACAACCACTTTTTGCTTGATTCCGATGGTTGCTGAAGCGATTTCGATTCCTTTGATTGCCGCAGGCGGAATTGGAACGGGAAAAGGAATGTTAGCTGCGATGACTTTAGGTGCGGACGCCGTTCAAATTGGAAGTCGATTCGTTGCAACTCCAGAAGCGAGTTGTCACATCAATTTCAAAAACGAAGTCATTTCATCAAAAGAAGGAGATACACTTTTGACTTTAAAAGAATTAACTCCTGTGCGATTATTGAGAAATCCATTTTTTGACCAAGTTCAAGAAGCATACAAAAAAGGAACGAACGCCGAAGAACTCGAAAATCTTTTGGGTCGCGGTCGCGCAAAACGAGGCATGTTTGAGGGCGACCTCATCGAAGGCGAATTGGAAATCGGTCAAGTTGCTGGATTAATTCATGAAATTAAACCTGCAGCGGAAATTGTCGCTGAAATCATCGCCGAATACAAAGAAACCATTGCATTACAAACTTCAGATAAATTTACATTTTAATGATTCAATTCGAAAGATTTTCCCTTGAAAACGGACTCAAAGTAATATTTCACAAAGACACCACGACGCCTTTGGCAGTTGTAAACACGCTTTATGATGTCGGCGCACGCGACGAAGATCCTGAAAAAACAGGTTTCGCGCATTTATTCGAACATTTGATGTTTGGCGGTTCAGTCAATATTCCTGATTTCGACGCGCCTTTGCAACATGCTGGCGGAGAAAGCAACGCATTTACTTCCAACGATATCACCAATTACTACGACGTTTTGCCAGCGCAAAATATCGAAACGGCTTTGTGGTTAGAATCCGACAGAATGTTGTCGCTTGGTTTCACGCCAAAAAGTTTGGAAACACAAAGAAGTGTCGTAATTGAAGAATTCAAACAACGCTATTTAAATCAACCTTACGGAGATGTTTGGTTGAAATTAAGACCTTTGGCTTACCATACGCATCCATATCAATGGGCGACAATCGGAAAAGAAATCAGCCACATTGAAGAAGCAATAATGGAAGATGTGAAAGCGTTTTTCCATAAATTCTACAATCCGAGCAACGCGATTTTATGCATTGCGGGAAATTTTGAATTAGACGAAGTCAAACGCTTGGTTGAAAAATGGTACGGCGACATTCCATCGAAAATGAAACCTGCCAGAATTTTGACTGCTGAATTGCCACAAACTGAATTCAGAGAGCAAATCATCGAACGCAATGTTCCGTCTGACGCATTCTATTATGCTTTCAAAATGTCGGAGCGAAAATCTGCCGAATATTACATCACCGACATGCTTTCAGACGCTTTGGGGCGAGACAAATCTTCAAGATTGTACACTTCGATTCAAAAAGAACAAAAATTGGTCACAGAAATTGGCGCTTACATTACTGGATCTTTAGACAATGGATTGATGGTTATCAGCGGAAAATTGAGTCCTGATGTGACTTTTGAAGAAGTGGACACAGCCATTTGGAAAGTGTTGAGCGAAATTCAAACTGAAAAAATCAGCACGAAAGAATTGGATCGCTTGAAAAATAAAATCAAAACGGCAAAAGCTTTTCAAGAACAAGGTTTATTGAATCGCGCGATGAATTTGGCTTATTTCGAATTATTAGGCGATGCTGACGGCGTGAATCAAGAAGCCATTTTATACGAACAAATTCAACCAGAACACATTTTAGCAAACGCGCAAGACATTCTACAAAAAACAAATTGTTCTTTATTAAAAGTAAAAGCCATTCAATCATGAGTTTAAGAAATACAGCACCAGCGATACATCCTTTACAAAAAATCAATTTTGTAGAACCTCATATTTTTGACATCACGCCTACTGTGAAATTGTATTGGATGCAACCTGTTCCAGACGACACAACGCGCATTGAATTTCACTTTGACGCAGGAACAATCCGCGGAAATCGCAAAATTGCGGGTTTTGTGAACAGTCTTTTACTTTCAGGAACTGCAGACAAAACAAGTACGCAAATCAACCAAGAATTGGACGGTTTGGGCGCTTATTTAGACCAAGAAATTGCACAAGAATTGGCAATCGTCAGTTTGTATTGTTTGAAAGAAAACGTAGAGAAAGCAGTCGCTATTCTGGTGAATGCGATTCAGGAAGTCGCTTTTCACGAACACGAAATCAGCGATATGTTGCGCGAAAAGAAGCAACAATTTCTCGTTTCTTCTGAAAAAGTAAGCGTTTTGGTACGACGTGCTTTTCAAAAACAATTGTTTAGCAATTCAGAAAACTACAACCGTCAACTAGAATTGTCGGATTTGGAAGACGTTTCTGTACTGGATTTGAAAAGATTTCACAAAGAATTTTACCTACAAGGTTTGCGCAAAGTCATCGTTGTGGGAGATGTTGAACCAGCATACATTGATCGTTTGATCGATACCGTTGGCGCTTGGTCTAAACCAGGAACTTGTGAATTTGAAAAAGATTTCATCAACATTCCAGGAAGATTGGACATCGAGAAAAAAGATGCGGTTCAAACTGCGATTCGCATGGGAATTCCATTGTTCAACAAAACGCATGAAGATTTCCTTGATTTTCAAATTCTACAAACTATTTTCGGCGATTATTTTGGGAGTCGATTGATGTCAAATATCCGTGAAGACAAAGGTTACACTTATGGAATTGGTTGTGGCGTTGCAGAATCAAACAATGCTGGCTATTTCATTATTGCGACAGAAGTTGGAAAAGACGTTGCAGAAGCGACATTAACCGAAATCAAAAATGAAATGGATTTGTTGAAAGCAGAATTGGTTCCGCAAGAGGAATTGGATTTGGTGAAAAATTATCTCCTTGGTCAAATTCTCAAAAGTGCAGATGGACCAAATGCGATGATGGATTTATACATGGCAGCACATTTACACGGCAAAGATTTTGAATATTACAATGAAGCGATTCAACACATTCAAAACATTTCGCAAGAGCGAATTTTAGCCTTGGCAAATAAATATTTGAATTGGGAAAGTTTTACGATTGTTACTGCTGGGACGAGAGACTAGTATCCAAAAAAACATATTCTAAATGAAGCGACAGATTTGATA
>JBFYPS010000264.1:0-5405 GCA_041303135.1 Crocinitomicaceae bacterium
GATGTTTGCTTAGATGGTGGCGTAGTAATGGCTGGTATGGTGCGAGATTTGCGTCCAGGCGCAAGCCCAGGAAACTCCATGTGGGTCGTCAAAACCGATTGCTTGGGCAATGACAGTATTTGGGACAATGCTTGTGATTTTACAATTACTAATTTACATTGATGCATCACTTCTTTGCCTGAAACCAAAACACATTGATAAACCCCATTCGAAAACCCACTACAATCAACATTCAACTGAATTTGCCCTTCGCCAGAAAAATCTACTTTCTGTACCAATTTTCCTGTGGCGTCGTAGAAAGAAACACTTTGATTTTGGGTGTTTTGTGGGATGAAATAATCTAAAGTTACAGCGCCTGTGGATGGGTTTGGGTAGAGGTTGAAAAGCGCATCTTTTTCAATTTCCTTTAAGCCAATTGTAAAATCACAAGCATTGTCCCAAATACTGTCGTTGCCCAAGCAATCTGTTTTGACGACCCACATGGAGTTTCCTGGGCTTGCGCCTGGACGCAAATCTCTCACCATACCAGCCATTACTAAACCACCATCTAAGCAAACATCCATGCCATAGAAATAATGTTGTGTTGAATCTTCATGAAAGTAATCATACTGTTTTTGCCAAATGATTGAGCCATCAGTTTCATTAAACCTATATAAAATACCACTAGCAGTTGTGCTCAAATCATTTCCTTGCATAAATCCACACGCTAAAATATCACCTGTTGGAAATTGTTTAACACCAAAAAATTCTTGTGCTTTAATATTGCCTAAAATGTACTTCTCCCAAATTACCGCACCTTGTGAATCTATCTTTAACAAAGTTGAAGCTATTGTATCAGCGGAAATATTTCTACTTCCAGCTAAAACAAAGTTCCCATCATTTAATTTACAAATTGAAGTGCCATAATCCTCCAACATTCCACCGTATGTTTTTTGCCAGAGTTGATTGCCTAGACTGTCAGTTTTAATCAAATACATATTGTACGGTCCTTCGCCATAACTGTAGGTTGTACCAAACAACATAAATCCGCCATCATCCGCAATTTCAATTGCATTTGCAAAGTCAAAACTTGCGCCACCATAGGTACGCTCCCATTCTGGAATTCCCATGCTATCGGTTTTAACTAAATACAAGTCACTAGACGAAGCATCGACGTTGTATCTAAATCCTGCGACGATATAACCCAAATCATAAGTTTGTTTTACACTGTAAAATCTTTCTGATAGATTCGGTAAGCCAATTTTTTGAACCCAGAGGGTATCCCCAGTGTCTTTACTAAACTTAACTAAAATTGCATGAGATTGATGTAAAACTGGATCCCCTGCAACTCCTGCAGCAATAAAGTTACCGTTAATGTCTTCTAAAACAGTTGAAAGAAATTCGCCAGAATTAAGTCCTAAGTCAGCAGTATAGGTCCAACTTGTGTCACCAAATTTATTCAGTTTAATTGCTGAAACTTGAGCTTGATTATAATTTAAACCTACAGTAAAATAACCACTATCTCTTACAGAAATAACTGTAGTAGATTTAGCGAAATTTGTGGAAGAAGTAATAATACTTTGAAATGTTCTATTAAATACATGTTGAGCAAACAAACTTGCTTGAAAAAGGAAAAACAATGAAATATATAAGAAAATCTTGGCCAATAGTTTGATTATTTAGTTGAAAGCTGGATACTAAAACCCCACAATTCTCCCATAAATATATTAATTTCAGTTAAATACACAACAAAACGACATCAAATTAATTTTATCTTGACATTCAACTGTTGAAAGATTCTCTTACCTACTTTGTGAAAGATGTTGATATTTTAACTCTACCTTTGCTTGAGTCCAATTGATTTATTGGAAATTAGGTAAATGTGTTTCCTTCATTTGGGAACAGTAAATTAAAGTATATGAAACAAAAAATCGGTTTACTTTTAAGTGGATTTTTATTGTTGGCGATTTCCACTTGGTCACAAAATGGTGCTGTAAAAGTACTTTCACCGCAAGATCAAGCAACGCAATTTAAAGATACTACAGGAATTTCTTCCGCCGCGCAAGAAAAATTCAATGCAGGTGTAGGCGCTTTTGAACAAAAAGATTTTACATCGGCTGTAAGTGCTTTTACCGAGGCGATTGCCTTGGCGCCAAAATTTGCAAAAGCTTACCTCAATCGCGGTTATGCATACTTGGAACTGAAAAACAACAGCAAAGCCAAAGCAGATTTTATAGAAGTCACCAACATTGATAAAAGTGCACACCAAGCATTTTTTGAATTGGGAATTATCGCGCAAACAGAAAACAACACAGCTGAAGCCATTGGGTTTTATTCAAATGCCATTGCAGTGAATACTTCGGAAGCAAAATATCTTTACCAACGCGCAGTTTTGTATTTCGGACAAAAGGATTTTCCAGCGGCGAAAAAGGATTTGGATGCTGCCATCGTTTTGAAAAAAGACTACGCATTTGCACTCAACGACAGAGGAAGTGTTTACCGTGAAATGGGCGATTTGCCCAATGCCATCAAGGATTACCAAGCGGCAACGGTTGCAGATTCTAAATTGACTATCGCTTTTAACAACTTGGGAAGCGTTTACCGAAAATCGGGAGATTTTGACAAAGCAATCAAGGCTTACAGCGATGCCATTGCTATTGATTCAAAATTCTATTTGGCGTATAATAATCGTGGTTTTGCCAAATTTGAAAAAGGCGATTTAACTGGTGCAATCAAAGATTTTGAGCAAACAATCAGTCTGAAAAGTGATTATGCTTTTGCTTACAACAATTTGGCTAGCGTTTACATCAAACAAGAGAAATTTACAGACGCAGTTTCTGCTTGCAACCGTGCGATTGAAATTGATGCCAATTACGGTTATGCTTTTTTAAATCGAGGTATTGCATATGAAATGTTGAAAGAAGTCCAAAAAGCTTGTCAAGATTGGGGCAAAGCTACAGAACTTGGAATCGAATCCGCTAGCAAATATTTTCAAAATACTGAATGCAATAATTTATAATATTTAGACATGAAAAATTTAATTCTCTTTCCATTATTGCTCGTCACTTTGATTACAACTGCTCAAAATGTTGAGTTTGACAAAAGCAATTTCAAGGAACAAAAATCAGAATTTAAAGATGCTGTTCAAGACATTGAAGTGGGCGACAATTTCTATTTGAATCCATTTCCACAATATCCGCAAGCGATTCCATACTATGAACGCGCAAATAAATTCAATCCAAACAATGCGGATTTAAATTTCAAATTGGGGATTTGCTATATCCATTCAAATCAAAAGTTTAAATCACTGTCTTATTTTGAAAAAGCATTCAAATTAAAACCAACCGTAAGTCCTGATATTCAATATTATCTTGGGCGTGGTTCGCAATTGTTGAAATCCTGGGACAAGGCTTCCGCTGCTTACGAATTGTATAAAAAAACAGCAGATCCAAAAGTGTCAACGGAAAAAATCTTGGACGCAACCAAAAGAATTGAAGAATGTAAAACTGGAAAAAAATTGGAAGCGCAACCTGTTCGTGTTTGGGTTGACAATTTAGGAAGTACAGTCAACAATGAAGCGCCAGAATATGCGATTGTGATGAATGCAGATGCGACTGAAATTTATTTCACCAGCAGAAGACCAACTTCAACCGGCGGTTTAAAAGATGAATCAAATCAATGGTATGAAGACATTTATTACACCAAAAAATTCAACGGATTTTGGTCGCAGGCAGAAAACGTGGGCGCACCATTGAATACCAAAGGACATGACGCGGCGGTTGCTTTGAGTCCTGATGGATCCAAAATGATTGTTTACATTGATGACAATGGCGACGGAAATTTATACGAAAGTGTAAAGAAAAACAATGAATGGAGTAAACCTAAAAAGCTTGATGACGATATTTGTTCTCCTTACCACGAATCATCTGCATGGTATTCTCCTGATGGAAATAAATTATATTTTGTGAGTGACAGACCTTTGGATGGGAAAAAAAATGAACCCAAAGACAAAGATATTTATGTTGCTTCTTGGAACAAGGCAAAAAGTCGTTGGGAAAATGTGATTAGACTTTCTGAAACAATCAATTCTAAATACGACGAAGATGGCGTTTTCATTCATCCTGATGGAAAAACAATGTATTTTTCTTCTCAAGGTCATGAAACCATGGGCGGCTACGATATTTTCTATTCTGTTTTGCAAGAAACAGGAACTTGGTCAAAACCAGTAAATGTTGGTTATCCATTAAATACACCAGATGACGATGTGTTTTTTGTGGTTTCTGCCAGCGGAAAATATGCCTATATGACTTCTTTTCGCGAAGATGGATTTGGTGAGAAAGACTTGTATAAAGTCACTTTTTTAGGTGAACCTAAACAACCTTCCTTGAACACTGAAGACATTTTATTGGCGAGCAGTGGCATTCCTGTGAGTGAAAAAGTGATTGAACAAAAAATTGAAGTGCGCAAAAGTGAAATGGCTTTGTTGAAAGGAATTGTGCGCGATGCGAAAACAAACAAACCGCTGGAAGCAAGTATTGAACTAATTAACAATGAAAGCAATACAATTATCGCAGAATTTACCTCTGATGCAACTACGGGTAAATTTTTGGTGGCACTTCCAGCAGGAAAAAATTACGGAATTGCTGTGAAAGTAAACGGTTATTTGTTTCATTCAGAAAACTTTGAAATCCCAAGAGAAAGTGATTATCAAGAATTTTCGAAAGATGTTTTCATGAAGAAAATTGAAGTGGGCGAAGTCATTGTATTGCGCAATATTTTCTTTGATTTGAACAAATATTCTTTGCGTAAAGAATCTCAAAATGAATTGGATCGATTAACCAAATTGTTGCAAGACAATCCATCCATTCGTATTCAAATTAGCGGACACACAGATTCTCGAGGTTCAGCAACCTTTAATAAAGAATTGTCTGCCAACAGAGCGAAAGCGGTAGTTGATTATTTGGTTACGAAAGGCATCGACAAAAAGCGTTTGGAATCACAAGGTTTCGGAAAAGATCAACCGATTGTAGCCGACGAAGCGATTGCCAAAATGAAATCAGAGAAAGCCAAAGAAGAGGCGCATCAGTCTAATCGTAGAACTGAGTTTAAGATTATTTCAAAATAGCAAAATCTATATAAGTTGGATTCATTGTTGAATCCAACTTTTTTTTACCAATTTACTAACCAATTCTATATTTTTAAATCGATATTTTTTTATTCCGTTAAAAATTTAGTTTTGAACTAAATTCACAGTTAGAGTTGTTTCCTTTGTTAAAAGCTTAATAAAAATTAATTTTTTAATGAAAAATAACGACTTCTTAATATTCGTAATCTTTGTACTCGTAGTAATATTTTTCGCTATCTTGTTTATTGTCTATAGAATTGTAAATCAATCAATAAGTATTGGTGCATGAAAATAATTAACC